>JBGSSQ010000072.1:0-9874 GCA_041736975.1 Gammaproteobacteria bacterium | reverse complement strand
AGCGCCAATATAATGAGCATCGTCAGTGTTAGCTTCATTGAGGCATGCGTTGTATCCGCAGCTAGTAAGCCTATTGTGAAGATGGTGAGTGCTAACAGGCTCATGATCGCTAACCCAAAACGAATACCCCAATGCGTGTTTTTTACAGGGAGTACTTCATCAAGATAGCGTCCAATGAGTATTGCTAGAGGGGGGTACATAGGGAGTACATAGGGGGTTAGTTGTGATTTACCGATCCAGAAAAAAGCAAATATACAAGCTGGCCACAGTAGCAGAAAAAGAGAGGTCTTATCATCTTCATGCTGAAACCTTTGTTTCTGCCACCAGCCACTAGGCCAGTTGTGAGTGATAGCAGGGACGATAAATCCCGACCAGGGAAATAGACCGGCGAGAGAGATGCCAGGTAAGAACCACAGTGGCATGTTACGATTTTCGCTGTCGGTTAAGTAGCGTAAAATTTGTTGATCAACCACATAGTACTTAAAAAACTCAGGATTTTTAAGTTGCACAAGCACGTGCCAAGGCACAACGATAGCGGCAAAGAGTAGTAAACCTGTGGGCAGGCAATAACTTTTTATTTCTCGCCATTGCTGTGTGAGTAGCAGCCAACTAAAAATAATGAGTCCAGGGAGGACGAAACCGATCAGACCTTTGGTCAGGGTTGCGAGTGCAGCGCAGGTATACATTGCCCACATCCATCGGCTACGAATCTGGCCCTGAGGGGATTGCTGCCCTATGAGAAAGCAGCTTAAGGCGCCACAGAGAAATAGGGCAAGGGTCATATCCAATGTGACCATATGCGCCATGCCGGCATAGAGCCCAAAGGTACCCAACGCCATGCCGGCCAGCAGTCCCGTTCTACGATTGTACAGACGTCGTGCCGTGCCATAGGCTAGTAGCACTCCCAACAAGCCCATCAGCGCGTTTGGCAGCCTTATGGCCCACTCATTAAGGCCAAGAGTACGCAGGCTGAGGCTTTGCATCCAATAGAATAAAGGGGGCTTTTCGAAGTATTTAACCCCATTGATACGGGGTGTAATGTAATCGCCAGTGGAGACCATCTCACGAGGGATTTCAGCGTAACGCCCTTCATCGGGGACTGTCAGTGGACGGCTGCCAAGGAAGCCGCCGAATAAGATTGAAAAAGTTATGACAAGCAGCAAAAGATCTAGCCACCAGGTTCGAGTAGCAGCGGAATCAGCAGCCTGTACCGAAGCAGGCTCTGCATGAGGACTCACTGAACTTAGCATATGACTGTTTTACCGCAATACCGAATTAAGGGCGATTGTAGCGTTTTTAGGCTTAAACAGCAATCGGCTGTGTTAGGCTTATCCCCGTCGTCGTCCCAGGTTAGATGGGGATTCTAAGTTCGAATCGCCACGTCGTCGACTTCCGATGATTTTTCGGGCGTGTGCTTCTCAGCTAAAAACATGTAGATTGCCGGTACCACAAACAAGGTGAAGAGGGTGCCTATAGAAATACCCGTGGCTATTACTAGGCCGATATTGAAGCGACTCACAGCACCAGCGCCACTGGCAAAGATCAGTGGTATTACACCGAGCACCATAGCGGTAGTCGTCATCAGGATGGGGCGTAAACGAATGCTAGCCGCCATTTCTACGGCCTCACGTTTAGTTTTGCCTTCTTTTTGCAAGTCGTTGGCAAACTGCACAATTAATATACCGTGCTTACTGATCAGCCCAATTAGTGTAATCAAACCGACTTCGGTATAAATGTTCAGTGTAGCTCCACCCACGCCAAGGCTTATAAATATCATGGCGCCACAAATTGACATGGGAACACTGACTAAAACGGTTAAAGGGTCACGGAAGCTTTCAAATAAAGCCGCCAGTGATAGAAAAATAATAATCAGCGCAAAAAAGAAAGTCACCATTAAAGCGGCACCCTCTTGCTGATATTGTCGAGATTGTCCGGCGTAATCAATTGTATAGCCTTGTGGTAATGCATGCGCAGCCATATTTTTTAACGAATCAAGCGCATCCCCCATTGAAAGACCAGGGGTTTGCACACCACTAATGGTGACAGAATTAAGCTGTTGAAAATGCTGCAGTGATTGAGGTTGCACAACATTTTGAATTTTTGCAATTGTGGCTAAGGGTATAGAAGTGCCGCTGGCGCTGGTGATGTAGTAGTTGAGTAATTGTGAATCATTTAGGCGTTCATAGCGTGTTACTTGAGGAATGACTTGGTAAGAGCGACCATCAAAATTAAAGTAATTAACATAATTGCCTCCGAGTGCCGACCCTAATGCACTGGAAATATCTTGCATAGTAAAACCTAATTGCGCAGCTTTGTCTCTATCGAGAATAACATTCGCTTGTGCTTTATCAATTTTCAGATCACTATCGATGAACAAAAATTGTCCGCTGCTCATAGCCTGTTGCATCACATTTTGAGCAACCGTATTTAAGCGTGTAAATGAATCAGTTGATTGAATGACAAACTGAATGGGTAGTCCGCGAGCGCCAGGTAATGGCGGTAATTGAAAGGCGGCGACAGAGCCGCCAGACACGGTATCTAAAAGTGTTTGTATTTGTGGTTGCAGTTGATTTGATGTTCTTTTGCGTTCATCCCAGGGTTTGAGAATTAATCCATTGATAGCTTTGTTTAATCCTGAGGCACCAATGATGGTGAAAACCGCTTCTGTTTCGGGAAAGGTGCGATAGATTTTATAGATTTTATCTGAGTAAAGTTCAGTTTGCTCCAGTGTTGCATTGGGTGCAGTTGTTAATTGAGAAATAATAAGCCCTTGATCTTCTTGGGGGGCTAGTTCTTTTTGTGAGGTGCTATATAAATAGCCGATACTTAAGATAATGATAGTCGCAAATACCGCGGTGACTGGTAAATAATCCAAAGAGCTTTTGAGGTATCGCTCGTACCCATGATGAAGTTTATTAAAATGACGGTCAATACTTTCAATGAACCGACTTTTTTGGTTAGTCTCTTTAAGAAAGCGTGAGCACATCATCGGCGAAAGCGTGAGTGCTATAATGGCAGAAATACCAACAGCGCCCGCTAAAGTAAAAGCAAATTCGGTAAATAGGGCGCCTGTTAGCCCCCCCATAAAGCCAATAGGCACATAAACGGCAACGAGAACTATGGAAATGGCAATAATCGGCTGCGCAAGTTCTCTAGCGCCTTGAATAGACGCTTGCATTCGGGATAAACCCTCCTCCATATGGCGTTGCACATTTTCAACAACAATAATGGCGTCATCAACCACCAGGCCAATAGCTAATACTAGAGCGAGTAGTGTGAGCAAATTAGTCGAAAAGCCCAACATCTCCATAATAAGAAAAGCACCAATTAACGAAAGTGGAATAGCCAATACAGGGATAATGACGGAACGGACCGATCCCAAAAATAAAAAGATAACCAGTGTGACGATAATCATGGCTTCGATCAGCGATTTGGTGACCTCGGAAATAGAGCTGTTGATAAATTTGGTAGAATCGTAGACGACTTTAGCTCCCATTCCAGAAGGCAGATCTTTCACAATCTCGGGGAATGCTTTGCGAATATCGGCGATGACATTTAAGACATTAGCGGTAGGCGTTATTTTGATTCCCATGTAGACGGATGAAGCATTATTAAATTGCACCTTAGCATTATAATTTTGTGAACCAAGCACCACTGTGCCAACGTCACTCAAGCGGATGATGGAGCCATTTTGTGCTCTAATTATAAGGTTTTTAAATTCCTTCACGGAGTTCAAGTCTGTTTTGGCTGTAAGATTGACTGTTAGCATTTGACCGTTGGTGCGGCCCAGGGCAGAGACAAAGTCGTTTTGTGAGAGTGCGGTAGAGACGTCCGCTGCTGTTAAATTATAGGCTGAAAGTTTAGCGGGATCTAGCCATATACGCATGGCTATTTCACGGCCACCCAAAATTTCAGCGACTTGAACACCATCAATAGTTTGTAATTTGGGTTGTACTACTCGGACTAAGTAATCGGTAACTTTATTGCGTTCCAGAATATCACTGTAAAAACTGAGGTACATGGCATCAATAGTTTGTCCTATATCGACGGTAATAACCGGATTTTGTGATTCTCTAGGTAGCTGGTTAAGTATCGCGTTCACCTTGGTATTGATTTCACTCAAGGCTTTATTAGAGTCGTAATTCAATTTTAAATACGCTTGGATCGTACTGACACCTAAGCTGCTGGTGGAGGTGAGGTAATCAATGCCGTTCGCTTGTGCAATAGAATTTTCTATTGGTGTGGTGATAAATCCGGCCATAACATCAGTATTGGCACCAACATAGGCGGTTGTTACTGTTACCACCGCATTTTCAGTGTGAGGAAACTGCTGTATGGGCATAGAGAACATGGCCCGAAGTCCTAATACCAAAATCAACAAAGAGACCACCGTTGCCAAAACGGGACGTTTGATGAAGAGATCGGTAAATTTCATAGTGGTTACCTTGGTTTATTCTTCAGGGACTTTGGGTGAAGGGTTATTGCTTGGGACCACTGAGTTATCAATAAAAACGCGCGAACCATTTTTAATTTTCAACTGTCCACTGGTGATGATTTTGTCACCTTCTCGTATACCTTCTAGAATCGCGACTTGATCTCCACGGGTTTCGCCGGTAGTCACAAACTTTTGCTGTGCAATGATAATGGGTCGTCCTTTTTCATCTTTACCCTTATCTTTAAGTGTGTAAATGACATCTCCATAAGAGTTAAAGCTGATAGCGGTTTGAGGCAAAGTAACATACTGCAGCGGCTTGGCGGTGTCGATAACAACGGAAGCAAACATGCCTGGCATTAGTTCAAAGCGTGGGTTTGCAAACGTGGCTTGGATTTTTACATTACGAGTGCTGGCATCGATTACAGGATTAATTGAAGTAATATAGCCTTTGAAATTATGGTCGGGGTAGGCGTCTGTCTGCATTTGTATTGTTTGCTGTGTTTTAATTTGAGTTAACTGTTGCTGAGGCACATAAAAATCAGCGTAGATTTTCTCTAGGTCTTGCAGTGGCACGATGGGGGCGCCGACGTTGAGATAGAGTCCTTCATTAATCAATGAAATTCCTAGGCGTCCTGAGAAGGGAGCACGTATCGATTTTTTTTCTACAATAGCGGCTTGTTGTTCCGTTTGAGCTTTGAGGCTTTTGTAATTTGCTTTATCGGCATCCAGTGTCGCTTTGCTGATAGATTGAATAGCATATTGTGCGGTGTTTCTATCTAACGTGATTTTAGCGAGCGTAGTATTAGCTTCTAGGGAATGTAATAATGCAATATCTGAATTGGCTCTCAGCTGCACCAATAGGTCACCTTTTTTGACCACTGCACCTGATTGAAAATAAATTTTTTCAACTACCCCAGGAATTTCACTGCTGACATTTACACCTTGAACAGGTGTTAAGCTGGCATAATATTTTTGCTGTGGTTGCCAGGTTGAGCGTTCTGCTGTCATGGCTGATACGGTGGAAATGTTTCCTCTAGAGGCTAAATAGCGTTTAAGCATGTAGTTGCCGAATATTTTAAACGCCACTATTGCGCCAAATAATATTCCTATACCGATTAGCATGATGAGCATTCTTTTTTTCATCGGCTAAAAACTCCTGTAGGTAATAGTTGAGGTGGACCGAGGTTTGGATACTTCATGGTTCCACCAGCCGCCGCCTAGTGCTTGATAGAGTGCAGCGGTATCGGCAAGGCGAGCTGCCTGGGCCTGAATTCGATTAATCGAGGTTTGTTGGTATTGCCGTTGTGCATTCAACAGGGCGAGGTAACTTGTTGCACCCAGGTGGTATTGTTTTTCCGTGATGGAGAGCGTTTTTTGTGCGGCGTTTTCCGCTTGTGTTTGTGCGGCTAATGTCATGGCATCATAGTTGAGTGCGGCTAAAGTGTCTGCTACGTTTTGGAATGCTTGCAATACCGTTTGTCTATACACGGCAGCGGCTTGCTCGTAGGCGGCGATGGCTGCACGGCGTTGGGCTAGTAGAGCGCCACCGTGAAAAACAGGCTGTAAAAGTCCGCTACCATAATTCCAAACGATATTGGCGGGTGAAAACAAATGAGCAAGATTATTACCGTTCCAACCGTAATTGCCTGAGAGCGATACTTGTGGAAATAGATTAGCTGTTGCTACACCGATTTGTGCACTCGCTGTATGCAATAGGGCTTCTTGGGCTCGAATATCGGGACGTTGACGTACCAAGCATGAGGGCAAGCTCAGCGGCAGGCGGGTGGGCAAACTCAAGTGATTCAGATCAAAAGTGGGTAAATGGCTTTCACTGGGTAATGTACCAACTAAAACAGCCAAGGCATTTCGTGATTGTGTGAGGCTTTGTACTAATGGTGGTAACAGTGCACGTGTTTGCGCCACTTGAGTTTCTTGTGAGGCGACATCGGCACCTGAGGCACTGCCAAGCGCTAATTGTTTATTGACAATGGCAAGTTGCGATTTTTGCGCGTTAAGAATAGCTTTGGTCGCGTTAATTTGCGCTTCTAGTGAGGCCATGGTGATGGCCGTGGTCACAATATTAGAGGTCAACGCTAGTGTGGTAGCTTCTAGCTGGAAACGCTGATAATCCACTTGGGCTGAATACCCTTCGAGCTCACGTCGTGCGCCTCCGAATAAATCTAGGACATAAGATACACCAACAGAAGCATTATAGAGTGTTGAGATATTCCCCCCTGAAAATGAACTACCAGAAGAGGAATTGCTTGTACGTCTACGTTCACCACTGAATTGTCCATCAACACTGGGCAGTAATAAGTTGCCAAAATTAGCTTCACGGATGGTTTGTGCTTGACGTAATGCAGCTTTAGCGGCTTGCAAATTGGCGTTATTAGCTAGACCTTCGCAGATGAGTTTATTAAGGGGTTTAGAGCGGAACATAGTCCACCAGTCTTGGGGGACCTGGCCTCCTCGCAAAAAGTACTGGGCTTTACCTTGACTACTAGCGGTGTTCGCTGTGATGGTTTTAGCCGGGAGGGGTGTTTCTGTATAGCGAGTTGTCTGCGGCCCAGCTGGCGCGTGAAAATCAGGCCCCACCATACAGCCTGCTAGAGCAATGCTAAAAAATAAAAAAAAGAAAATCCTCATGCGACAGCAATCCTTACTATGTCTCTGCGCTAGACTACTACAGATTCAAAGGGCAAGCAATTTGTCTATGCAGTAATCAAAGATCTGGCGGTTGCTCCGATTTTTAAGACCTGTTTATCTCGTAAACCAGGCAGTGCTGGGAATGTAGGGCATACAGTGCCACAGGAGAGGCCACGAGCGGCGGTCCCCGGTTAACCTCTTCCGCTCAACGGGCCATCCATGGCCCATCCCGCTATCATCCTGATACCTATTCGCTACAGAGGTTAACCGGGGACCGTCGCTCGTGGCTGTGCCGTGTCTTTATTTTGTGCATGTAGCGAGGATTTCGCTTTTTCGAGTTTAAGCTACTTTTTTATATACATCCAAGCATAGCACCACTCATCCCACATCTTCTTAAACTCCTCTAGAAATTTGTCTCTATCATTTTCAGATTTAAAGTCGTTATGCATTATCAAGATAAGCTTATCTCTAAAGTCGTCATAGTACATTGGTTTGCGTTTGCGAAAATGAAGGGATTTGAAGCACGTGATTAATATCTCTTTCTCAGCATACGCTCCATAAATACGACGGTTGTTAAAAGTAATGGCAGCTCTTAAAGCTCTTGCTATCTCTAGAAACACATCAGGAGCATTCATTGTCATTATCCGACTTATTTCAGGGCTAGGGATAGGCATTTTATACCTCCTTAAATTTAATTTCACATGGTGAAATTATAGCCTATAAACACAAACCCTTGCTTTTTTTCAAGTAAATTAGAGAGAGATTTTGAATGGGGGTAATAACAAATCAACATGACGCTTTAACTCAATTAAAGTTTGCTCAGTAACTGGTAGTTTTGGTAATAGCTTGGGCCAAGTCTCTTGTGCCAATGTTACAGTTTTGGAAATTGTGTCTTGTATTAGGTCGTCTGGAAGTTTTGTGTGTCGAATAAATTTATTTACAACCTCATTGTTGATTGCGTAGAAGTTTTTCTCGCCGCCAAAGTTTAGAGCAATTTCACGGTTACTAATATAGCCCAGTGAGCTGATAATGTCGTAGGCTGGAGCTAGTCTAGGCAATCGTGTGTTATCGTAAATTAATGACCAATTCTTAACGTGAGCATCGGTATTTCCCAACAATATGTTGACTGTTAAGCGGCGAATAAATTGTTGCAAATCTTGATTCTTGTTGCGGCTGACAGCAAAAATAATGCGAGCCATGCTGTCGTAATTCATTTTGTCATATTTATCATGAGCACGAATGCCGATAACTTGGGAAAAATCTTCGATATGAATTCGATGGTCATTGCTGCGATCAAAACGTTTAATTGCATAGGCATGTTGCTCTGATGGCAGGTTGATTTCTGGTAAGTGCACTAGGTCAGTTAATTTTACTAGCTGAATTTCGGGTATGTCAACGTCTACTGCCTCAGCGAGGCGCATCATGGAGTATTCATTTTCGGGTAGAAATTTATGGATGGTTGATGGGGTCTTGATGATGTAATCTCCCCATGCGCCTGGTTGGCTTAAATTAAACCGCCCATCTTTTTGTTTCATGGAAAATTTAATTTGAATACCAGCTAGTGAGAAACGGATTGTGTCGTTATTTTGGGGGAGTTCTTCAATTTCGGGAGCATGGTTGCCATGCAGGCTGTCCTCAGTAATAGGGGCAATGGGTGTGGCTATAATATTGCCGGCGAGCTCGCCACCTAACGCGGCCAACAAACTGAATTCGTCATTAGAATGAATATTTGTCTTGGAAACGATGTAGTCGCGCAAACTACCTTCTGGTAATAAGTTGCTAAAAAAAGGCGCTAGCGCATGCATGTTCACATAGGGTTTTTGAAGTTTTTTGATGGTGCTGGCTTCGTCATCTAAATTATTAAAAAAGAGGCTGAGTGTTGGTCGGCTTGGCCCCAGCTCGATGTATGCTTGATCGAATATGAAAACATTTTTTCCATCTCTATAGTGTGTCAAGTATCCGATTACAAGATCGCCTAGTTTTATAGCAAGTGTTTTTACATCATTAGTCTTCATCGTCAGGCACCCCATACTTATCCATTAGAGACAAATCATCGGCTTCGTCGCCGGCATGAATTAAGCTATATACCTGAGTGTGGTAATAAAGGGGTGAAACAATTAATTCGAGTTGCAAGGCTGCAGCAATTTTGTCTAGTTTAGAAAGGCGCATATCTAACTTTCCATGCTCCAGTCGGGAGATGTTGTTTTGAGTCACGCCTGCCAGTATTGCTAGCTCGGCTTGTGTTAAGCCAGCCTTGGTACGTGCTCTCTTGATCTGTTCAGGTATTGTTTCCATGCTTGAATTATATCTTAAACGACATATTTTGTCAAGAATATATCGAAAAAGACATATTGTTAAGCGTGAATGGGTACCATTTATAGGGTTCGGTTATCAGTATTAGCTATGCGATCGCGGTACGAGCTGTAAAGGCGCGAGAGAGGGTGCTGCCATCGAGGAATTCGAGTTCTCCGCCCATAGGAATACCGTGGGCTAGGCGAGTGCACGGAATGCTACGTTCCTGGATGAGGTTGGCGAGGTAGTGAGCAGTGGCTTCGCCTTCTACGGTGGGGTTAGTCGCCAAAATGACTTCAGTGAACTGACCTTCATTCAATTGCTCCACCAGTTGATTGAGGCCAATTTCTTGGGGGCCTATGCCATCGATGGGGGAGAGGCGGCCCATCAACACAAAGTAACGCCCTCTGAAGGTCGCGGTTTGTTCAATAGCGATAACGTCGGCAGGGGATTCTACGATGCAGAGTAGGTTGGCATGACGAGCCGGGTTTGCGCAGATAT
>JBGSSQ010000049.1:0-5130 GCA_041736975.1 Gammaproteobacteria bacterium | reverse complement strand
AAGAACATCTGCCTTTTGTTACCAGGCAGACGCGCTATTCTACGCATTCGCGAAAGGATGTCAACACCTAAATCGAATTATTTTACAACTTTCTTTCATGGGCATGCACTTTAAGGTTAAAGCCCTATGGCACGGGGCTTTCAGCCCTTCAGCTGGTGTCAACCTCTCCCATTATTGGGACTCTTACCCCCTATTTAGGCACGTTCACCGCCAACAATAGGCCAAAAGATATTCTCAAGTTACTCCCTTTCTTGCCAAAGGGGGCGTAATACAGGCTAAAGCAGGGGCTCCAGATGAATAATTAGCCGAGCAGGCTAGATCACCACACATATATTACCTAAAAATATTTATTGCCATGACAAGATAGCTAGCTTTACATAAAAAACCCTACTCAGATACCTCTTAGAACAACTACACTATATATATGCAAAATTAAATTCCTTGAAACCACCACTCTGCAATACCTAGACAACGCAGAGCCTTGGAATAAGAGCGCCCACGCTCCTATCACCGCAGAAACACTCACTACCCTCAAACTCTAGGATGATTGCAGCGACTCTCACGATGTCACACAGGCAAAAATGTCTGTTCTGAGCTAAAATAGAAAGAACAGAGTGACTAGCACTCTATAGTGATGAACAATCAGCCATTTGTAGAAGGAGATAACTATGGGCAAATTAACCAGGACATTCATTGGCGTCATCGCCTTGATCTCTTGCAGCACAGTGTTGGCATCAGATATACCTGAACCTCTCAATCAAGTGCAACTCACCTTAAGTGCAGAAACCTGGGCGAAAACCAGCAACGCAAGAGTGATTGTCATAGTTGAAGCTGTACTCAGCCAATCTGCGCTAGCCAATATGCACAAATCAATTGAAAATAAATTAACTAAAATTTCCAACGCCGCACCTTGGCACATTACCAGATTTGATCGCCAAAAAGACAAGTCTGATTTAGAGCGTTTAACGGTAGTTGCTGAAGCTCGCTTACCTGAATCTGCTTTAGTTGATGCACGTAAACAAGCAGAAGCACTTTCCAAGGAAGGTGAGAAATTTCAGATCAGCGCCATTGAATTTACACCTAGCCTAGCGGATATGGAGACGGCCAAACAAACGGTGCGCGACAAAATATTTGCGCAGGCTAAATTAGAACTCAACAAACTCAACGCGCTGTTTCCAGAACAACACTATTTTTTGAACTGGGTGAATTTTAATCCAGAAATGCAAGCACCAGAAGCTATGCGACCCGTCATGGCAATGAGATCACTTTCATCAGCCGATGCGGCACCATCGGTGACTGTCAGCGACAATGTCCGTATGACCGCGCAAGTATTATTCGCCGCTAAAATACCAGAGAAATCACAACCCTAAGGCTGTTAATCGTTCCTTAATTTGCACTTGTTATACTCAACACCTATCAATAAAAAGCGGATGATTATATACTTAGGAGTTGAGCATGAATGAGTATTTAAAGTTTGACACAATGATTGAAGCTACGAAAGATGCGCAAGCTAAACCTGTATCAACACCTCTCTTCTTAGACGATGATTGGGTGATTATTCCAAGCGTCATCAACTTCGAGTAGATGAAAGAAGCCGCTTCAGTAAGAGATACTCTCCCTAGCGCCCAACGTGTAGTCCGCGCAGCAACTCTAATGAATGGTGTGGAGGAAGGAGCTAGTTATAGCTGACGTATTACCGCGACACTGGCCCCGGCCATAAGCACCGTTGCTGGAACAACCTGCATAGCACTGCCTCCTATTACCGTATGCGCTTTGGCAACGGGCTCTTTAATCCTAGCCTATATGATGAGCAATGCAACCTTTGCCTCTAAAGAGCAATGCTTGCTAACCGAAAAAATCCTATCAGAGCAAGCTCAAGATTTACAGGACGTACTTGATAACATCCCCAAAGAATCCATTAACTTTTTCATGAACACACCAGAAAAAAACAACACAGAATTTCTAACCAAGATTATTAATTTGACCATTCAAATGACCCATTTAAAAATCCTGCGGAGTCTAAACTCGTCAAAAATACTCTTGCTGCACTCACTTGCCCGCCAGGTTTTGATGGGTTATGAATATAGTTGATTTGTAATTTCCTAAATATGAGCTATAATTTCAATAACAAAGGCGTTAAAGACATAAAATTCAGCAAACACATTAGAGAGGTATAAGATCATGGGTAACATCAAAAAATGGGCGATATTGCTTCGTCACAGATTCACATTATCAAACGCTAAACAGCGACAAGTCAGTTTTGCACTTAACCAGATAGTGTCGCTAAAACGTGCAAACTTTGAGCAAATACCGCTTAAAAAACCAGACAAACACTACACAAAACGCATTTTATTACCCGCACTGGTTAGCGTTATGGGTTTACACATGTCTATTAGTTACGGAGCATCTGATCCTTGTGATTTCACCACCGGGGCACCAGGCTTTTCCGCGCAACAAGTTTTAGAGTGCTATCATAGAGTACCCGCGAACAACGCTACTCGAGACGCTATAGCGAATAGTCTTGAGACTCCAAAACAAGTAATCGACTTGGCTATCTTCTATAAAGACAGTGGTTTTCCGCTATTTACCAAAGCTGATATAAGCCTAATACAGCAAGACATTCGCAATATGAATCAATCCAGTGATTTTGCAATGCAAGAAGCCATCAAAGAGCAGTTCAAACTATTTGAAAACCCTCACTGGGGCTATACGATGCCGCTGTGTTACCATAGACTGCAACCGTTCATGCCCTTAGTCATAAGCTCAAAAATGATGGGAGATGGACGCAAAAGCAAACAAATGCTTTATATCAAGTCTAATGCAATTAGGGCAGAACTCTATGAACAGACCACCGGAATTAATACCGACAACCTAATTGGACAAACCCTGGTGTCAATAAATGGTGTACCAGCTGTACAAGCTATCGCAAATGACGCACAACATAACCTTCGATTTTCAAGTTTTATTGGCAATAATTTCGCAACTCATTTGCAAGACCTGCTCTATCAAGTTCCATCCATCCGCAGTAATTTGACACCCGAGAATCTGAGCCCTGAATACGCATTTAAAGATAGCAACGGAGATATCACAACGGTTACATTACCATGGGTTTTTGTACCGAGAGAAATGCTTTTTGGCGCTGCTTCTGTAATGAACTATCCTCCTCTAGCGTCATCGACGACTGATTTTGTCTCACAATGTCAGCAACCATGGGATACCATTAATTATCTTAGCTACACCGGCTTTATCGATGTTAACAGTGATGGTAAAATACAAATTAATAAATTCAGTCCAGTACTCGGCGATAAACGTGATGATAAAATGCGAGAGAAATTCACTTCAAAAATTAAAAAGATCAGTAACAAGATATCGAAGCACAAGCACAAAATTGCCAAAGAAGTAAAAGTGTTACCCTACACGCTGATATCAAGTGTCGATGGCATCTCCTATGGCCAGTTAGGCAAAAATACCACTGTCATTACTGTGGCAGACTTTGACCCAGCTGATGTCGCCGCTTGGATAGAAACACTGACTGATGCTAAAGCCTACGCTTGTCAACATAGTAAAACGGTTATGATTGATTACTCTTCTAACCCAGGAGGCCTAGTATCCTTAACCACTTACCTTGCAGGACTATTCAACCCAAGTTTAGCCGATGGTAGCGCAATAACCTATCGCATGGCAGATCCATTTGATCAGACTAGGCCGTTACAATTCAATAGTCTTATCAATGTTCGTGATTTCTTATCAGCGGTATTTGGCGGTTGCGTTAGCGGGCTGGAGGCTCAATGTAAGCTACGTGAGGATGGTAGCACCCTTTTGTCATTCTCAAGTCTCAGCCAAACACAAGGCTTAAGAGGCAAAGAAATCACTGCGCTCACTGAAAAAGTGACGCCTAATCTTTTTCTAACTGGCATCAGTGCTATACCATCACTATGCCCTGGAAAATTCACTGGTAAAAACCTCATACAAATCACTGATGGCGCCAATGCCAGTGGCGGAGCAATTGCACCAGCATCTCTGCGAAAATTAGCAACCAATGTGACGTACCACGGCATCATCGGCGAACCCAGTTGGCTAGGTTCGGCACAAGGCGGTAGCGTCGTCCCCTATAATCTATTCTATAGTACTTTCGGGGCAGATGCTTTTGCCTTGCAAGGCTTAGCGGATATTGGTAACTTTATTAGAGGAGCTTTACAGCCTCCTTTGCCTGTTATGGTTGACTTTAGGTTTGAAAATGAAGGTGGAATCCTAGATGTCTACCATACTGATAAGCTGCTGTTAGCGGAAGTGCTATTGCCAGACGTTAGAGTGCCGATTTGGGACAATGATGATCCATCAATATTTTACAGCCAAATATTGCATTCGGCTAAACACGCAACAAACAGGGATAAAGTAAAAATTTATTTAGAGTACCTAGATTGGGTCTACAAAAAAATCAAACGTTAGGATTTTAAAATAATCATGAAATTGCCTTGGATTCAGCATTGAATCCAAGGCAAACGCTAATACGCCTACTTCACAGCAGAATTTTTAACGTGTCTTAAAGAATCGATATTGACGAATTGCATCTTGTTACTTTGAGACATCGCTGAATGAATCTTTGATTAGCACAACACGCAACTATTTTGCCAATGTATAGAATAGTCTGATTTTTTGATAAAAGTTATATTATCACGGAATTCTACTAACTTAGCGAAATGTTGTTGCCGGCCCCTCTTGAGAACCCAGCGTGCGCTATTAACGCACTAGGCTCACGACAATATCTTTCGCTTAGTTTATGGATTAAAACAATCGGTGCTTAACACTCACTGTCGTAAGTGGCATACGTTTTAACAGTAGCTCGAACTCCGTCCAGTTGAATGACTTTCTTTGACTACGTCGGTTCAGCCATTTGAATACCATATATTTCGTTTCTAAGACAAATTTTCTCACCATTAACGAGTTATGTGACACGCCATAGTATTGAATGTGTCTTCGTATCACGGCAGCATACCGTTTCCACTATTCGTCTAGTGCGTAAATAGCTCGCTTTTCTCGGGCCAAAATATTTAATTTCTTCAGCTTGGACCTGAAGCGTTTAACCGAGGTTTTCAGCTTTAGATTCGGTCTTTCTCTTTTCGTCCAACC
>JBGSSQ010000044.1:0-1503 GCA_041736975.1 Gammaproteobacteria bacterium | reverse complement strand
CAAAAATAGGTATTCCAACTTTCTCTGCATTAACGACCCATGAGTAACGAATATATTTATCATCATCGATAAGAACAATAGGGTCGTTCTTGGAGGCTGTGCTTTTAGCACTAAATACCATTTGAACTTCAGCACCTTCTCCAGAATTTTGAAAACTAATCTGTGCCCCGTCCTTCCGAAGACTGCTTATTGCGTGACTGAGACCAATTCCATGGCCTGTGTCTTTAGAGGACTGAATTTTGTCCTCCGATAAATTTTTAAAAAACTCGTCTGTAAAACCGGGACCATTGTCTATCAACTTAATCAAGGTTTTGTTTTCGGTAACTGTCACTAGAACTTTAAGCTCTATCTTTCTATCCCCACATGCTTCGATACTATTGTTCCAGCAGTTTGAAATTATTCGTTCGAAAGTTGTTTGGTTGAACCACAAATAGATGTCTTCATCAATCGATATGAAAACACTTAAACCTCGTTGAGGGTATTCAGCTATTTTGGACTCTGATAGATCATCAAGAAGTTTTGATACTTGAAACTTTCGTAAATTAGGCAATTTCACAGATCTCGGGTTCTGAGTCGCATTTAAAAGATTCTGAGCAATTCCATTTAATCGCTCTAGTGAGTAAAACATGGCTTCTCGTTCTGCATTACTCGAACTACTAGTCAAAAGATTCTTAAGAGCAGAGAGTGGTGATCGTATGTCATGGGCAACCTGTTTTGATAAAGTTGCCAGAGCATCAGATTTAGATAGCTCAGCGATTTGATTAGTTCTCTCTATCAACTTTTTCTTTATCTCTTGAATTTCATAAATCATTAAATCATTTTCTTCATTCAGCCTTTCGGGGTCGATTAAAGAGTCTGCAATAGATTGAAAAGCTATTACCGTTTTGCGACGAAGGAAAAGGTAGATAAAGAAAACACCAATCAGATAAGACAAAATCAAAAGTGAGATTATGAGTAGAGTAAAACTTGAGATAATTGATGAACATGCTTTCAGGATGACCAGGTCTGAGCTGGTATTAGTGGAACAAGTGCTAGGTATGATCGGAAGGTGTGAGAAGTGTGATTCAAAAATTATGTCTTTATAATTCCTATGATAAAGAGTTACTGAGTTATAGATCCCAGAGCTACCCATAGCGTTAAAATGATCCGCAATCCTCGAAACATCCTGAGAGTACAAAAAGTCCGTTGCTGTCCTTGAACTTGAAGCGAGATTCTTTGTGAGTTGCTCTTTTGAATCGTAATAACTGATAGTGAAAATGATGATCGAAAGTAATAAAAACGATACTGCATTCATAACGATCAATGATCGTTGAAACCCTCTATCCAAAAAAGCTTTTAGTGTTAACATTTAAGACAATAATAGTTCGGTAATTGAAAAGATAAAAGCTGTATGAGCAACGAGTCAGGTTTAATTAATTTTTTCGTTCCAGGAGGTCCCTGCATATCGGGAAAATACTGGGACTTATACCTTTTGAAGTCAGGGATGGAGGGACAGAGGATAAA
>JBGSSQ010000043.1:0-3601 GCA_041736975.1 Gammaproteobacteria bacterium | reverse complement strand
CGCCAATAGCCCGGATGCTGTCGAGGTGATTAAACCCAACTTGCCGACCTGGCTATTCGATCAGATAGAGGCTGAACTGCTGACCAATATGGTTGGTCGTGCGGATCCTGTTCTTAATGGACCTACAGGTCGTCTGATGGCGGGAGACAGAAGTGTATCTCTGCCTGCGAACACCAAGTTGCAGTATGATGCCCACCAACTTGAATTCCATTGGATTGGTGACAAAGCACGCAAGATGGCGAGATGCAACTATGTGATGCCGAATAATGAGGGCTCGCCAGGTAGCTGCGGTGTCACCTGGGTGTGCGTCGAAGATGAATTTATCAAGGCAAAAACGCTTCCTCCCTCCCATCTCGGCGAACTCTATGTGTTGCCATCTCCCGTGGCCATTGCCGCAGGTGAGACCATAGGCTATCTCGGCTTGGTGGAAACGCCTGGCTCTCTGATTGGAGGCAAAAAGAGCAAGCATCAAGTCCATCTTGAAGTCTTCACCCAGGATCCTCGTCTTGACGACGTGCTGGCCAACAAGGCGGGAACAAAAGGCGGCGCTACCTATGCCAAGGTCCCTGCGGAACTTGTCTTGCACGAGAAGAAAAAGCAGGACGATAAAGATCTCTGGGTGGCGACCGGTGACAAAAGCCTGGAGGCGCTAGTTGAATCGCCAGAGCTTGAGAAAGATGCCGCAAAACAGGAGTGGGTCTGTGTCTCGTCAGGAAAGTATGTCAAGAAAGAGCAAGTCAAATTGTTGAGCCAACATGACTGGCTGAAGATCGGTTTTAAAAAGGTCGATGGTTCAGGCTCCGATGGTTATCTGGATCCCGATGCCCCCCCAGCCTTTTTCACCGATCTGGTCAAGAGCTTTGATTCCGATGGCAATGGTGAACTTAGCAGTGAAGAAATACAGGCGGCCCTGCAAAACAGCAGCAATGCAGACCAACTTCACAAGCTTATCGTCAAGCACCCCAGCGAATGGTATGAAAAATCGTCAGCCAGCAGTTATCTATGGTTGAACAAGCTGATGGCCAAGCTTGGCTTGCCTGATTTTGATCTGTTAGTTGATCATGAGAAGCAGCGAATTGATAAGCTGGAGTGGATGCAGAGTGCAGCGAAGCTAAAGCTTGATAAGGAGGTTTGGCATATTCAGCCATTAACATTCTCACGGCTAAATGGCAATCAGTGTTTGTGTGGTCGAGATATTGAACTGAAACATTTAGAAAGTGCAATCGAAGGGAAGGCTTCAGTGGAAAGTTTGTTTTCACGGTCTTCATATGCTGGTGTTACGAGTATTTCTGCAGATGTCTTCCTCAAAGAGCTTAATTCAGCCATGAATTTTTATGGTGTTTCAACATGCCTTGATAAAATGCATTTTTTGGCTCAATGCCTTGTTGAAACTGACTTTTTTAGAACAACGGAAGAATATAAGAATAAAGACGGCACCACTCCATCTAAATGGGACGAATATGGTGGTGGAAGTTTCTATCATGGTCGAGGACTAATACAGGTAACACATAAAAAAAATTACGAGAAATATTTAGCATCAATTGATTTGTTGCCTATCAATAGTGATAAGGTCGAAATGCTTGCCAGTAAAATCCATCATGCTGTGTACTCTGCTGTGTGGTATTGGGTTTCTGGCTCGGCATGGGGCGATATAAGAGGTTTCACTAAAAATAACGATTTCTTGAAAGTAACTATTGCTGTAAATGGTGGTTTTAATCATGTAAAAGAGCGAAATGAGTCACTGCTGAGATTAAGCAAGAGCATAGATTGTAGTAATGTAGATTTTTCCAAATTGAAATTTTCAAAATTTGAGTTTTCTGAAAGTGCTCTTAAAGACTCTAAATGGTATGGCGCGTATAAAGATGGTTCAATGGTTAGGAAAGCGAATCAAGATCTGGAGTCTGTTAATGAATAATCCTTCTCTCTTTTTTTTGTTGACTACTTGTGGTCTTGTACCTTCATGGGTATACGCTATTGAAGGCTGTTCAGATGAGATAGTTCACCAAGTTGAAACTAAAATTGAAAACGGTGAACCGATTAGCATACTTTCTATAAAATATAATGGGGAGGTAGAATCATTCACGGTACCCTTTATATCGGAAAATAGTTCATGTAAAAAAGTAAGCGGTAATGGAATTATAAAAATTTCAGTTGTTGCGGATAGGCCTAAAGTGAGTGCGATATATTATTTTGATATTGCTGGGAAAATTAATTATATAGGTAGTGCATCTATATTTACAAGCACTGGTGAGGAGCGAGTAAGTGGTATTGGTGAGATAAATAAAGGTAATGATATTACTAAGGTAAATTTGGAAGGAGTGGCAAATGAAGATTCTGCCATCATAAGCAAAATAATAGATGTCCCATATGTTCATGTAAACAGTGAAGTGCCTTACTTATACAGTAAAATGCGATATATTGAGATAGATGGACTATCAGAAAGCACCGGAAGCAAAATTTGTGACAGTGGAGATCGCGTTTTTTATTATTGTAAGACCACGTCAGGGCGTTATTTGAATTTATGTTACTCTCCATTTTCAGGAGATATAACTTATGCTTATGGTAAGCAGAAAAAAGAAATATCTCTTAACGACTACTCCTTAGTTGGGGATAGGTTTATTTTCAAAAATAAAAATACTAGCTACAATGTATCTCCTGAAAAGGGAGAGATTTCAGTCACACAGAATGGAAAAGAACTGGCTGTTATTTCATGCACATGAAGTTCCATGTTAAATTATTTTTCGTGACACCGGTTTAAGGCCGGTGTCTTTATAAAAAGGTGTACAGATCTAGTTATCACCTGACACCGGCCTCAAACCGGTGTCTTGTTTACGCTACGTTATCGCGTACTTCTTTCGGTATCAATTTCAGTCCCTTCTTGAACATGCTGTAGGGCGTCTGCCCTTCCATCATTCTGCCCTGATGTGGCTGCTGGGTGTTGTAGTGCTCAAGGTAGCTGTCCAGGTCTGTCTGCATCTGCCCCACTGACTCATACCAAGTTGTCCTCCCCTTGAGACGGAAGTGTTCATCGAGCAAGGTTCGATGTAGCCGCTCGATAAAGCCGTTGCTCTGCGGCCGGCGTACTTTGGTGGTCCGGTGTTCAATTCCCTCCAGTTGCAGGAACAACTCATAGGGATGATGGTCAGGGCGCCCGCAGAACTCGCGCCCGTTGTCCGACAGGATGGTATAGACCCGTGCCTCATGGGCTTCGAAGAACGGCAGCACCGCTTCATTGAGCACATGAACCGAGGTCACCGGCAGCTTGCTGGTGTAGAGCCGTCCCCAGGCGTGGCGGCTATAGCAATCCAGCACGGTTTGCAGATACACCTTGCCAACACCTTGAGCTTACTGATGAAAACGGTGTCGACCGTCACCAGTTCCTCGATGTAGTGGATTTCTATCTGGCGTTCTCGAAACTACGGACCGGAGTGTTTGAACAGGTGAATTTGCTCCTCGTTAAGCCCAATCGCCTATTCCCGATTGTCTATGCGAGGTGTAACAAGCGGTTGAGTTTAGAGCGCGAATGTATGCCACAGACACCGCCAGCACCGACGCTGATGCCTTTTAGGGTAAGCACCTGTGAGACCCGCAGCGAGTATTT
>JBGSSQ010000038.1:0-2192 GCA_041736975.1 Gammaproteobacteria bacterium | reverse complement strand
CTGAAATCTAGGATCTAATTCACTAAAAGTTAAACCATCTAACTCTGGATATGTTGACAAACCAGTTAATGGGAATCCATCATTCAAAAAAAGATTAATACTCGTTAACCTTTGATTTCCATCAATCACTGAAAGTGTTTCATCACTGTTTTGACTTAAATGAGTTTCCGT
Organism: Gammaproteobacteria bacterium; assembly: GCA_041736975.1. GTDB lineage: Bacteria > Pseudomonadota > Gammaproteobacteria > JAIEPX01 > JAIEPX01 > JAIEPX01. The sequence continues at coordinate 2,021 of JBGSSQ010000038.1, read as the reverse complement.
TTCGCTACCACATTGGATTTAAAATATAACCCGTTAAGGCTTCAAACTTATTGTTGGTGAATCGTTTGTTGAATTTAAACACATACTCATCAAGGTAAAGTTGCAGGTATCGTCCACTTACTGAGTGATAGATTCCAGTGAGAAGTCTTTTGATGTTGCTTATCGCAATGTGAACCCAAGGTAAAATTTTAGGAGCGTCCTTTGGCTTAACCACCTGCCATTGATGTTTCATTTTATACCCAAGCTGGCGATAGGCTGGATGTCCATCGGTTCGTACTTTGTGCACCTCGCGCAGCATACCATTTGCCAACTCATTTATTTCGGGCGATGATATGTGATCTACAGTCATCATCTTGAGATTTCCACATCGACTTTTTGATCTATCATTTTGGGTTGTTGACTCGATCATAACTATTACAGGATGCTTGCGCTGACTACCTCGCCCGCGGCTCAGTGGCTGATCTTTTTCATCATCATCCTTAGGAAATGTCGCTGTAATAAATGCATCGTCCATCTCAATTTCACCAGTAAGGGTTACAAATTTATGATCCGCTCCACTCATCATAATGCGGATACGCAACTGTAGAAACCATGCGGTGGCCAGGCGTGTAAGTCCCAACTTACGCTGAAGTTCCAAAGTAGAAATGGACTTCTTTGTTTCTGACATAAAGTAGATAGCTTGATACCAAATATTTAACGGCAAATGGCTGTGTTGAAAGAGCGTGCCGCTTTTCAATCCAGTGCGAAATCTGCAACTCGCGCATTGCCACTGCTTAGGTTTTTCCAACCAATAGTGCTTTAAAGAACCACAAGATTTGCAGGTGATGCCGTTTTTTTCGCGACTCGATTTTAAGTGTGAAATGCACTTTTCCTCAGTGCCGTAGAGTAGGTAAAATGTTTGAGTTGTCATATCTTCGTTTTTGAGTCAAAACTCCGATACCAGAACGTAACCTATTTACGTGGTGGCAGACAAACGGAAACTCATTTAATATTTTCTCTTAACATTCCAATTTAATAGAATAAAAATGACGAACAAATTAGGCTGTTTCGATTTTGGCTTCTATTTTGGCTCTCATTAACTAAGCTATCAATCATTCATAAAACAGGACTATGAAAACGAATCATTTACTATTAACGGTGGCTATCTTGGCTATTGCCTTTAATGTTTCAGGACAGCTTTATACACCCGCAGGTGGAGTTGAAGTCAATAACGGAAGCCCTATAAACGTAGGTGTGGGAATCAATAATCCCGACGCGCGATTTGTAGTGAGGGGATTAGCTCCTAGCGGAGCAGTAAGGGTTACAGCATTAAGCAAGTATAGCGGCACAGGGAGTTTACAATCGGATCCAGCCTTTTTGCTGAGGCTTGAGTATGACGATGCAGGAGCGATTGTGGCGCAAGGCGAACGCACAGTATTCAATGTCAACCATTTGGGCAATACCCAAATTGGAACTTTTTCAGGCATCACAGCTCCTGATGTATTGGCAGTGCGAAGCACACTCGGCATATACCATGCGGCAAATGAACATGTTAAAATACAGCATGCGAGCAACAACCATGAAATATTTTGGAGAAGCAATGCCAACCGAAATTTCAGGTTCAGGAACAGCAATACCGGTGCTGTCCCGCTTACACTTGCACCGAGCGGCAAAGTAGGTGTGGGTACTGCCAACTTTGCGGGCAACCACGCACTGCACGTAAAAGGTACCGGCGTGCACGAAGACATATATGTGCAGGCTGAAAATGCCTGGGGGCAGGACAATAGTTTTGCCAGGCTGGTTTACACCACCGCACCTCAGATATGGTGGAAGAGTTCTACCAACGCCAACTTTGAATTTAAAAGCGGCGACCAAACACCCTTGCGTCTTTCGCCACAGGGTAAAGTAGGGGTGAATACAAGCAACTTCGTAAGTAGCCACAGCTTATACATAAAGGGCACCACCATAGCCGAGGAGATTTTTGTGAAGATTGAAGACGATTGGGGAGATTATGTATTTGAGCCCGACTATGTGCTCCAACC
>JBGSSQ010000383.1:0-3769 GCA_041736975.1 Gammaproteobacteria bacterium | reverse complement strand
TCAGATCTTAAATTATTCAGTAATGACTTAATGGTTTTTACGTTGCAGAGCCGCATGGAAATGACCAATTGTTTTGGCGTAGTCGTCACTTTCAAAAATAGCTGAGCCAGCAACAAAGGTATCTGCGCCTGCAGCAGCTACTTTAGCAATGTTGTCTGTTTTAATGCCCCCATCAACTTGCAAACGAATTTTTCTTCCGCTAGCTTTGATTAGCTTGCTAACTTTGCGAATTTTATCGTAGGTTGATTCAATAAAGCGTTGTCCGCCAAAGCCCGGATTCACTGACATAATCAAGATTAAATCAATTTTATCCATAATATAGTCTAGATGGCTCAATGGCGTTGCTGGATTCAATGCTACCCCAGCAGTGCACCCAGCCTCCTGTATCAGCGCGATGGAGCGATCAAGGTGTTCAGTGGCTTCGGGGTGAATAGTGATTGAAGTCGCCCCTTGCGCGGCGAAATCCCCGATGATTCTATCCACAGGCTTGACCATTAAATGCACATCAATGGGCGCCAGAATCCCATGCTTGCGTAGTGCTTGGCAGACTACAGGTCCAATAGTGAGATTAGGTACATAATGATTGTCCATGACGTCGAAATGAATCCAATCGGCGCCAGCCATTAAGACGTGCTCAACTTCCTCACCTAATTTGGCAAAATCGGCAGATAGAATTGAAGCGGCAATTTTAAAGTCTGACATTATTTGATTCCTCGTGCTAGGGCTATACTATCATAAGCTTTCTTAATTTCACCGGTTTTTTTGTTGGCTTCTTTGATTTTCTCCTCAGAGAGGCCTTTGGCGACCAGCTTATCAGGGTGATGCTCACTAATTTTTCTACGATAGGCTTTTTTGATTTCAGCATCACTGGCTTTTTTGTCAACACCTAAAGTCTTATAAGGATCTTCAACGGTTGCCTGGTTGTAGCCACGACGCTGATAGCCACCTGAGCCTTGATAGTTTTGTCTATAGCCCTGCTGATATCCTTGCTGGTGTTGAGCAAAAATCCCGAACTCGAGGGGATTGAAGCCCAGCCGCCTACAAAGTTCCTCAATAATGGCAACTTTAGGTCCGGCGATCATGCCATCGGCAGCGGCAGCTTGAATCTGTAGCTCAACAAACATGCGCATGGCCTGAGGTTGGCCATTACAGGCTCTTATTAGCAGGTTGATGGTTTCTTGTAGATGAAATGTGCCACTTTTACCCTGGGTAAACAGGGCCATGGCTTCACGCTTGAGTTGGGGACTTAACATCATACTCCGCATAATCATCCGCGCAGCCTGTATTTCATTTTCACTCACGCGCCCATCTGCCTTGGCGATATGTCCCATCACCAGGAAAGTGGCGTGCAGGAAGGCTTTTCTTGACTGTTCTCCGCCAAACCCTTGCCCAGAATTGTGATATCGTCGTTGGGGCTGATTCCAATGGCCAGCGGCAGATAAGTCGAAATATTGGCCAATAATAAGACCAAAAAGTCCGCCAAAAGGTCCAGCTAAGACCCAGCCTGCAATAAAACCCAACAATTTACCTAAATAACGCATGGCGCCTACTATACCAGCAGGGACGGTTATTTCACAGGGGTAGTCATCGCACTTTCTCTTGTCATCGCGAGTGAAGCGTGGCGACCCAGAAAGAAATAACCATAGGGATACAGTACTGCCGCTATAGGTAATATTTCCTAGGTTGCCACGCTTCGCTCGCAATGACGGCTGAGGTGCCTTGACGACGGGGTGGTGGCTGCTATAGTGTCAGTGCTATAGCGTCAGAGGTAGAGTCAAGTCTGCTATAGAGACGGCTATAATGTTAGAGTCTATATCCCGGAGTGAATAATGTGACAAATGCGATTAATGTGCCCCACCTAACAACGGCACTAACCGGCCCTCTAGAGAGGTTAGAGCAAGACTTACTCAATCAGCAAGTGGCAATTGAAACTTGGCTCCGCCAACAGTGGCGACTCACGCCCCCGCCATTTTATAGCTCAGTTGATCTTCGTAATGCCGGATATAAACTGGCCCCTGTTGATACCAACTTGTTTCCTGCTGGCTTCAACAACCTCAGCGCTGAATTTATCCCCTTGGCTATTCAGGCGGTCCAAAGTGCCGCTGAGAGGTTATGCCCTGAAACAGTGCGATTTTTGATTATTCCTGAAAATCACACGCGTAATTTGTTTTATATGGAAAGTTTGGCAACGCTGCAAGAAATTATCAGCAAAGCCGGCTATGCCGTCCGTATAGGCTCTATTTCTGAAGCAGTAACAAATCCTACCGAGCTGACCTTACCCTCAGGGCGTCGTGTTTGCTTAGAGCCAGTGATTCGCAAACAAAATAAGGTGGGGGTAGGTGATTACTTTCCCTGTTGTGTTTTGCTTAATAATGACCTGTCCACTGGGGTTCCCGCCATATTACAAGACTTGGATCAGCTGGTGCTGCCACCCACGGGACTTGGCTGGGCAACACGCTTAAAATCTTCCCACTTCCAGCATTTCGCTAATGTTGCTAGTGAATTTGCACGAGAGTTCAAGCTCGATCCGTGGACAATTTCTCCCTTATTTCGTTACTGTGGTGAGATTAATTTCATGACCCGGGAAGGCGAGGGGTGTTTGGTGCGCAATGCGACCATGCTATTCAATGCGGTCAAAGCTAAATATCAAGAATATGGGATACAGCATCAACCGTTTCTTGTGGTCAAAGCCGATGCAGGTACCTATGGAATGGCCATTATGATGATTAAAGATCCGCAAGAATTGGTGCAATTAAATCGTAAACAGCGTACAAAAATGGCGGCTATTAAAGGTGGGCAGTCAGTGTCTCGCGTCATTATTCAAGAAGGTGTTTATACGTTTGAAACCGTCGGCATAGAGCAAAGCGTTGCTGAACCAGTCGTCTATATGATGGGAAATCATGTGGTAGGGGGCTTTTATCGTATTCACGCCGGTCGCGCCGTGGATGAAAACCTCAATGCCCCGGGAATGAATTTTGAGCCACTAGCGTTTGCTGAGGCAGGAATAGATCCTTATGCGGCGGATCATCAGACGGCCAATCGTTTTTATAGTTACGGTGTTGTGGCTAGGCTGGCGGCGTTAGCCGCTGCACGTGAAATAAAGGAGCTTTAACATGAGCATTCGATTGGCAGTAGTGATGGATCCCATCATATCCATTAATCCTCCTAAAGATACTACCTTCGCGATCATGTTAGAGGCTCAACGTCGAGGATGGCAAATATTTGTTTTAGAGCAAAGCGATTTATGGTTAACCGATGGCGTAGTGATGGCGCGTTGTGATCAAGTGACCTTGCATGATAATGCCGAGCATTGGTTTGATATCCAAGCAGAGTTAACCCAAGAATTAAGTCAGTTTGATATGATATTAATGCGAAAAGATCCGCCCTTTAATACAGAATATATTTACACCACTTATCTGCTTGAGTTGGCTGAGGCTAAGGGCGCAAAAGTATTTAACAAGCCGCAAAGTTTGCGTGATGCGAATGAAAAATTATTTACCGCTTGGTTCCCTCAATGTACACCGCCGACATTGGTCACGCGTAATGCGTTGCAGTTGCAAGAATTTATTGATGTTTATCTCGATGTGGTGATGAAGCCTTTGCATGGCATGGGTGGTGGTTCAATTTTTCGTTTGCAACAACACGATCCTAATATTAATGTGGTGATAGAAACGCTTACTGAATATGGAGCGGCCTATATTATGGCGCAAAAGTTTATTCCAGAAATTTCAAAAGGCGATAAACGCATTATTATGATCAATGGCGAACC
>JBGSSQ010000346.1:0-1783 GCA_041736975.1 Gammaproteobacteria bacterium | reverse complement strand
TCTCTTGCACGGCGCTATGGGGGTAGAAACTATAGAACAACGCGGAACTGGAATGATCAGTATTGACTGGGTCAAAGCAAAACGTCTTAACATCTTTAGCAATGGACCAGGTCTAGTGAGACTAGCCGGCCAGGTTAACTCACTCAATATTCGCGCTAGCGGTAAAGTCGATGCAAAATATTTGCGCGCACAGGAGGTTATGGTACAAACCTCGCAAGCTGGGGAAGCTGCTGTCACGCCGGTAGACTCGCTCAATGCTTTTGCAACAGGACGCAGCACAATTTATTACTATAAAACACCAGGCTTTTTTAACGAACGCACCAGTCAAAGTGGCAACGTCTTGCAAATGCAACACTGGAAATAAGCTTAAAATCAGGAGTTTGCGCTTTAGCGGGACTCCTGACCTTATTGCTCTTGGAACATCCGAATGAATAAATCACTCACATCAATAGCATTAGTGGGATGCGGAATCGTGTTGCAAGTCACAACCTTAACAGCGCCAGCCTCCAGTAAATGAGTTTGCGCTCCTTCAGCAAAAACAGCATGAACACCAATACAAATAGGATTTTTCATCCCTGAGGCTAACAAGGCTTTAATACCCTGAACCATGGTGCTGCCTGAAGAAATAATATCATCAACCATGACAGGCGTCAGCTCACGATATTCAGACATTAAAGGTGCGCTGATAGAAACGGTATTATCTCCGTAACGTTTCTTTTTAAAGATGATATAAGGCAATTTCGCTTCATGTGCAATCATTTTCACCCACTGTTCACTTTCTTCATCCGGCCCAATAATCAGTGGATTTTCAACATTTCGCCACACCCAATTAGCAATCAATGGAGCTGCCTGTACAACATCAGCCTTAATTGTGTAAAGATCACTCAAGGTTCTATATCGATGCAAATGGGGGTCTACAGTCATTAAACGATCAAAATAGTGGCTTAAAACGTGGGCAAAATGACGTGAAGTTAACCCTTCTCCTGGCCTTGATATTTCATCCAACCGCATATAAGACAAATATGGCGCTACTAATGTGATTGATTTTGCACCAGCGGCGCGTGCCGTTTCTGCGAAAAAAACAAGCTGAATGAGTTTTTGATTGGGCTGGTGCAAATTAGCGACCAACACTAACTCTTGCCCTTTAATTTCAGTCAAAATACGAATTGAAATCTCACCATCTGGAAACTCATGAAACTTAAGAGCCCCTTGTTGCCACTCCAATCCTTTTGCCAATGAGTGAGCAAAAGACTCATCTTCAGGTAGATTAAAAATCAGTGCCATACTACGCTCCCTTTATATAAGCATTACCGCTAACACAGTTAACGCCTTCCTTTTATAGAACGCCTTTATTATGGCACATAAGCCGCAACTCCGCTAATCCTGTGCGATATCGCCGCTACTTCATTGCGAGCGAAGCGTGGCAATGACATAAGGGAGATAGCCTTGAATGATATAGGCCCAATAGACAGCGGCCAAAAGATACTTTATATTGTAAGCTTAATAAATGCGAGGTAAGCCATGAAAACTGCCATCCACACAGATAGAGCCCCTGCAGCCATCGGCACCTATTCTCAAGCAGTACGCGCCGGTAATTTTGTGTTTCTTTCTGGGCAAATCCCACTCACCGCCTCCGGTCAGCTATTAGAAAGCACGGACATCAACGCCCTCATAAACCAAGTTTTTTTGAATTTACAAGCCGTGGCCGAAGCAGCTGGTGGCGATTTGAATAACATCGTAAAACTGACCGTCTATTTAACCAACCTAAAAGATTTCGCCCAGG
>JBGSSQ010000288.1:0-4783 GCA_041736975.1 Gammaproteobacteria bacterium | reverse complement strand
CGTGTGCTCTTCCGATCTATCCTACTCCACAAAATGAATGAAAAAATAAATGATATAAAATTTATAAATCCACATGAAACTAAATTACTCATTTCAACTCAATCAACCACTTACATCTTCTCTTTTGAAATGGTTTATAATCGCCCTCAGATAAAGCTTTTGTGGGCGAGTGGTCGACATCAACAGAACTATTCCTTTGCAAGATTTGATAGTGTTCATAGTGAATCTGATGATCTTAGTCGCCGGTTGAGCGCATTGGTTGCTAAAACACATAGCTCAGTCAAATATTTACCTATAGATTCCTATAGACCTTGTAGTTCTACCTTGTTCAAGGTTGGTGCGCCGAGGATAACTACAAAGCCACACCTTATCTCTGTATTTGGCAGCAATAGGGCTTTCAGCAGTAAAAGCGCGCAGATAACAGTTTTTTGCAAAGACATCGCTCTAATTGGTTGTGAGTTTAAACCAATTGAACTAGCTATTGAATATGTAAAAAATAACCAATTTTTTGTTATGCTATATCAATTCAAAAAAGGTAGTCGTTGTGTATCGTGCACGGATATTAGTAAAAGTTATATAGACTATTTAAATAATAGTGGAAACTATAAGCAAGTGCACTATGAGATCGTTGGCGGTGTAAATGTAGATGGTATAGCAAAAGCCCTTGAGTTGGAAAGTTATATTCATGGAACAATTGATTGTTTGACAAATGAACCTAATATCGAAAACGAATGGATTAACTGGGCTCTTAAGCGCATAGGTTTGGTATTTAAAGATCTAGTCATTGAGCAATCGGAAAATACCGTAATTGTACCGTTTCATCACTACCAGTAATCGCAACTGAGCTTTCTAAAAAATCCTACACCCATGATCCGGGGATGGGGGAATTTCTGCGGGATTCATAAATATTTTTTTAAGACGGGAATTGGGAATATTCATCACGCTGAGTATAGCCTTGGGCCAAGACTGACTATTATGACCTTGGACGAGTAGGCTAATAAGGGATTCAGCTATATATTGACTGGCTTTTGATAATAATTTATTTGAATATTCCTGTGGAAGTTTTTTGAGTATCTGCCTAATACTTGTCTCCGAGGCAGTCAAAAGTTCATGCGATCCCGAAGCATCAAGTCCTGAGCCAACGCTGGGGCCTAATCGTGAGCCAGCCTTAGCGATATAATTAATTAGTCCTGCTTTGCCTCTCTGAATTTCAGCTTCAAGCAAGTTAATAAAGGATTTGGTTTGATCCATTTTGAGATCATAGGCCCAGCCAACACAGTCTTCGGAAAGGGTTTGCAGTTCTTTAACGTTAGTGTCAACAAATCGGATAGCTCCTTTTGTATTATCTGTGTTTTCTTTTATGACAAATTCAGCGATTTTGCATAACCGCTGGCCATTTTCAATTCCTTCTAGAAGTAAGCATGTACGATTATTATTTGGATTATAAAGATATGTAAGTATCGAAATATCATTGGTGATTTCACATGCTTCAATCTTATTATTGTCCTGTGGGATCGAAAGAAGGCTTTGTAGGCTTATTCGCTCATCATCTTTTTTCATGAGTATGCTCCTGCTTAATATTTAAATTGGTAGTAGAACTTTAAATCGCACTAAGTCTTGTTGGTATTCTACTATAATGCGTGCTTAGTATAAAGCGTTATAATGACTTCGATCAAATCCAGAGTATATTATAACATTCTATGTATACTTTGATCTGAGCTAATGAGAAGCTAAATCTACATTGCTAAGCACCCTTGCTGCTTACCGTCATTGTCACCATCTCCAGCTCCATCCATGCTCATCATGAAAAAGGTATTCTGCTCAGCAATTTCACTAGATGTGTATTCAACAATGCCATCCAGCCAACTATCGTGAACTATATTCACATCTATCTTTTTAAGCTGTTTTTTGCACCAAGACATGCAATTATGATGCTCTAATACGTCTTTCATTCTGAAAATACGGTAGATAGACCCAGAACCCATTTTACAGTAGGCAATTCGTTGGCTTTGATCATCGCGAATATTTTCCAATAACTTCAATCCTTGCGCCGCACTAATTTGTGATGAGCATCCGCAGCAGCGCGCTCTAAGACTCTGAGCATCAAATAAAGATTTGTGGGCAATTTCAATCAGTCCCTGTCCAAATATATTACCAGATTGACCACTGCCTATCTCATCACCTAAAATCTGATGGCGTTGCTCTATTACAAAATCTATTCTACGAATACAATATAGGCCGTCTTCAACACTCTCCAAAAGTAAAAATGCATGTCGTCGAAAAGCCCCATTTTTTGGCCGGACAATTGATACAATCCATCTCTCAGTATCAACGATTAACGTGGTATCAAAAAGACCAGAAGGCGGCGAATTAGACGAAAACAGCTGAGGCGCCTCTCGTTGCATCAGGGTGGCATCGGTGGTTTTGGATGAAACCTGAACTTTTGCACCTTTTTCAGCTAAAACTTGTTGATGAAGGAAGCTTAACCCACGCGAACCAACCACTTTACAGTTATTTGCTTGTAGCCCCCATGAGTTACTCTTCCACTGTAAATGCAGTGAAGGTTGATCAGCTTGAAATTTCCACACACTAAGAACGCTATTTTTCATTTTTATTACTATCAGCATAGGATTTATCACAGACCAAATTATGCTGGAAATAGAGTGTTCGAAATCATTTTCCTGTAGATATTTACCAGACACAGTGTCCCAAAGAATTAACCGATGATCCATTTTTCCGGCTGATAGCGCCCACTTACTATCTGGGCTTAGTGCAATTACACCGAGTGATCTACGATACTTTTGCCAGGCGGGTAGCGTAGTGACACATCGTCTTGTTTTGATATCATATTTTTTCATTGCATACTTATAGGTGTCACTATATTTACTGCTACTGTCTCCTGCAACCAGTCCAAAGTTACCATCATGACTTAACACAAAGCAATCAATTGATCCTAACGGAACTTTTAATGCTTCAGAACGTTGCCCCGTCTGAATATTCCAACTTAAAATTGTTTTGTCTGCGGAAGCAGACACTAAAATATTACTATTAGAACAAAGTTGTAGGGTTAAAATCTTATCAGAGTGTCCATACCAAGTCGCTACACATTTACCAGTATGCATGTCCCATTTTGTAATAGTTCCATTGTTTGCTCCAGCTAAAACCCATTTTCCATCATTTGTCTGAATTGATGTTGCAATTTGAAGTTGTTCACAACGGAACACCACTCTTTTTAGGCTCTTGTGTGGTGCGATTTGTGAAAGTATCTGATCATTTTCCATGGAAAATACCCAATTATCTTTGGTGGGAAAAACTCTGGTTAAGGTTTTATCCCAATCACCCGGCATTACTGGGATAGATCGCCCCGTTGCTGTTTCCCATAGCTCATCTTCAGACAATATCCACTGCGTATCATTGCTCAAGGTCATTTTATTCTGAGTTCGAAAATCTCTGTTCGTTAGAGAATTTATTGGTGTTGCTGACTCAAAGCGTCGAATATAATAGTGTGAAAGGTAAGACATTTTTCCTGGCACTGGACGATTATGACAAGATAGTATCCAGGTTTCATCAGGACTAAGAGATATTGAATCCCCATCTATATAATCCCACTGTGCGATACATTGACCTGTAGAAACTTCCCATTTTCTGATATTCAAAGTAGACAGTGTTATTACCCAGGTATCATTAGCGTTTAAAGTGAATGTTTTCATTTTATCATGCTTCTGCCAAGTAGCCATGCACTGTCCTGAGTCAAGGTCCCATCTTTTAATAGTGCCGTCTCTAGAGCTGGAAAGCGCCATAGTATTGTCTGAACTTAAAACCATCTTAAAAATTTGTTGATGTAGCTGTGAGAAGGTGAAAAGACATTTTCCACTGTCCACGTGCCATTTCTTGATGATACCATCTTGTGAATAGGTAAGTACCCAACTGTTATCTATGCTTGAAACTAAACCCTCTATTGGTTCCTTATGTCCGTGCCATGAGGCCAAGCATTGACCGTTACTGATTTGCCATTTTCGAACAGTGCCATCACTAGAACTAGTTAAAGCCACTTTATCATTCGAAAATAGATTTAAAATAGTAATGTCTTTTGTATCCCCTTTCCATTCGAGGATGCATTGGCCAGTTGCGATATCATATTGTTTAATCGTAACTTTATCATACATCAAAACCCATCGTGCGTCATGGCTTATTGCATAAATCTCTCCCGACGCTTTCCATTGGTTCATTTCTTTCCCTTCAGGGATACTAAAGACAGCACATTTAACCTTTTCAATTGCAAGGACAACAAAATTTGAAAGTGGTGAGAAAATACTCTGATATATTCGATCTTGCCTAAATCCAGTGGAAATATTTGTTATATTTCTATGGGTCAATGTTTCATAGATTGAGAGGTTTGTTAGTGTTAAAATATAATAGTACTGCCCATTATCTGTGAAACCTGATCCTCTAATAAAATTTTCCGAATCCTCCATATATACTTCATGCGTTCTAATTCCATCCATACAACAATTGGAGAAATTTGCATGTGATATCCAAGCATCAGAAATATTAACACACCTCAAATCTGCTTCACTAAAGTCGGCGCCATCAAAATTTCCACCAGATAGATTTGCTTGACTGATACGTACACGACGTAAATCTTTTCCAGCAAATGAAATATTTGCAGCAACTAGAATGGTAATTGCATTCGCAGCAGCTATTTCAACTCTAGACTCATATTTAGATTCATCGAGAATATCCCATAATACTCGTTCAAACTCTGGAACATTGCGAATCATAT
>JBGSSQ010000080.1:0-7411 GCA_041736975.1 Gammaproteobacteria bacterium | reverse complement strand
ATGGTCACCGTTTGTGGATCATCTCCAGCAAAAATACTGCTACTTAGGCACATTGCCATTGAAAAAATAAAAGCTAGAACGCTAAAATTAGCTCTAGATTTCATGGTATCCTTCCTCTTTGTTGATAAGCACAATGAAATTATAGACTATTTCCCCAAAATGGTTGCTTTAACAACGAGCTCCCGCTGAGCTTGAGCGCTCCCCATCAGAATCGAAGCGACGCTGATGGTTTTCATAATCAGATAATGTACAATGTCGTCCGGCTAACACGCCTAAAGCCATCGTAGCCAGAGTCAGCGCTGGCATAAAAACTCAGGGGAAAAGACTATGCTTAAACGGGATATCTCGACTTCGAACGTGTTAATCGCTGCCGCCGGCGGCATGATTGGCTCTGGCTGGTTATTTAGCCCTTTCATTAGCGCACAGATTGCTGGCAGCAATGCCTTAATCAGCTGGATCATAGCGGCCTTATTTATGGTATTCATTGCTCTGCCCCTTTGTGAACTAGGCACCATGTTCCCTGTTTCAGGTGGTTTATCTAATTATCCGAGTTTCACTCACGGCAAAGAGGTCGGCTTTTTATTTGCTTGCACTACTTGGATCTCCTATCTAGTGATGACACCCATAGAAATTCAGGCCATTTTGCAATACTCCAGTCATTTTATTCCCATGTTAACGGTTAAAGATGGCACCGTCATTAAGCTCTCAGGGATTGGTTATATAGCGGCCTTTAGCATCATGCTATTTGTCGTCGTACTGAATACCTTTGGCATCAAAACACTGACCGAATGTAATAAATATGCGAGCATTATAAAGTTTATTCTCCCAAGCACAGCGATTGTCGCCTTACTCTATACCGCACCATCCCTAGCGAACGTCGATATCCATCTCAGTAGCAAACTGGACTGGGAAAGCATTTTTTCTGCACTCTCGGTAGGCGGCATCATTTTTGCCTTTACCGGATTTCAAAATGGCTTGATTCTTGCTGGAGAGGTTAAAAATCCACAACGCGACATTCCCATTGCCATTTTAGGCGCTATTTTCATCGGATTCGTCTTGTATTTTATGTTACAACTGAGTTTTATCGCGGCCATACCACAACACTACCTTAGCAACGGTTGGCAAAATTTAAGTTTCCCGGGTGATAGTGGGCCATTAGTTGGCTTAACGTTATTATTAGGTCTAGGTGTTATTGCCGGCTTGCTACTCTTTGATGCCGCTTTTTCGCCTTTTGGCACCACTCTAGTCTACACTGCAGCAACCTCTAGAATTCTTTATGGTATGGCTGAAAACAAACATATCCCAGACTATTTCCTCAAACTGAATAAACATAAAATTCCTTACGTCACCCTCTATGTCAATTTTTTGGTGGGCGGATTAAGCTTTCTGCCATTCCCCGGCTGGCAAAAAATGGTGGCTTTTCTTTCATCAGCCAGCATCCTTTCCTACGGCGCCGGCCCCATTTGTTTGTTAGCCATGCGAAAATTACAACCCAACCGACATCGCCCCTTTAAAATGTCAGGGGGGTTGGTGCTCTCTCATATTGCGTTTTTCATCTGTAATATGATGTTATATTGGTGCGGATTCTCTACAATTTGGAAGTTATGCCTTGCCCTTGCAGTCGCTCTGACAATCAGCTTAGCCTTCCAACGAAAAAGCTTTTTTAACTGCAGCCGCAGCCTTTACTGGTTCGTATCTTACATGGGCATTCTCCTCAGCATCTCCTACCTGGGTAGTTTTGGCGGCATTGGTATATTAAAATTCCCTGATGATATCCTTATCATTTTGCCGTTTAGCATTATTATATTGTACTACTCACAATATTGTTTAGACGGTTATGAACATGAAGGCATGATTAAAATATCAGACCTAATCTAAGGCAACTAGAGGAGGTCATGACAGACATGGCATTGAAAAAACACAGCACATATATAGCTAAGAGCCCATCAAAACTGATTTCACAAAAGGAATTGTCAGCATTCTTTTTTCTTCCAGCGATGCAGAATCCAGCTGATCAAGACAAGCAAACAAAGCCGAAAGATCTCGTGGACAATGGTTCAATAAATAACGCCCCACGGAATCTGTTAGCTGCATACCACGTGATTTAGCACGTTGTTGAAGTGCCGACAATTTTTGCTCGTCATGCAGCGATTTAATTTGATAAGTAACACCAGCCGCTAAGCGAGTGCGAAAATCCGGCAATTGAATAGGGCTTGTTAAAGGCGACGTTGCGGCTGTGTAGACTAACTTTGCACCTGCAGACTGCAACTGATTATAACCATGAAATAAAGCGACTTCCCACTCATGCAGCCCCGCTATCGCATCCACGTCATCCCATAAGAGTAAATCATATTGATCTATTCCGCGCACGATATCCGGTGATAAAGATTGATAATCCCCCAAAGCGATATACATGACTTTTTTTTCTTGTAGGCCTGCCGCATGAGCACAAGATTGCAACAGGTGGCTACGTCCAACGCCTGTGTCACCCCAAAGAGACAAGCAAAATTCGCTACTGCTAAAAATAGTTTGCAGTGCATGAACAGCTTCTGCATTGTCACCCACAATAAAACTATTGAAAGTAATACGTTCATTAAGTTGCAAATCAAGGGTCATCTGTCTCAAAAAATTCTCCTGATACTTAAAACTTAAAAGATGTGTGATCTAAAACAACAAGCACATCTACAAACTTCAACATGGCAACTTTAAGACATCCAATGATACGTTAACATCTCATCTTTCTCACCTGAAGATAGACTCTCCGCCATTCTAGATTTCAATCGGTGATCCTTTGCTTCTTCAATCCCCTGAGTGAGTTTTTCTACTCCACCATTAATTTTCACTGTTAAAATAACATCATTAGCATCGACAGTAGAAGCTTCCACACTAGTCACAGAAGGCAAAGCGCGCACATAATTAACCACCTCAGAAAAATCATTCAAGCCATTAATACCATAAATATGTAGGCTAATGGGATCGGAGTTAACTACCGGTTCAGGGGGTATGTTTTTCTTCAATAGCTGATTAATCGAACTGGATGAAAATTTCACAGAGAGCACTAATTTTTCTTGGCCATCCTCGCCAATCTCCGGCAAATACTCGTATCGTTCAACATATTTTTGAACATCAACCAAATGCTCACGGACCTTTTCTTCGCTCATAATGGCAGGGTCGTCGGTGACCTTCACTAACACCTGCTCAAGTGCTTCAGGTAGTGCTTTTTGCAAAGCCTGATTAGAGCGGTCGGTTATGTTGACTTGTGTTTGATATAAACTCGATTCTGGATTACCCAAAACAGTAACATTGCCAACCAAGAGCATTATTGTAGCCAAAAACAACTTAAAACATCGCATTATTGTACTTCCTAGTCTTATTACAAACATAACTGCAGGTGCTCCCGCTGACGCAGGCATTACTGACTTAACTATACCTAGCCAGAAGCCATTTGCAAGCCGTTAGTCAATAACAGCTATATACTAACAAATAAAGCCGCACTTATAATGTTTTTTAAGAGCCGCCTTCAAGATTAACTGCCGCCTTTAGCATTGACTCTATAAAAAAACTTGAACTCAACAAATGACTCAGCCATTGCTGTAATTTCCTATATTCACTTTGCTTAAACGTATCTTGATCCACTAATGAGAATTGCCTTATGAAGGGCAATATCGCGATATCGACAAGGCTTACATTTTCCCCACTCAAGAATCGCTGTTGTGCTAAATCATTCTCCAGGCGCTGCAAAAAAATGGCGCACTGATCAAAATAATATTGCGCTGAATGCTCTGGACAGCGATCAGCGTATTTGTATTTACGCAGCCAGGGGGTAAATTCATTATCGTTCTGCACGATAATGGCGTTGATACGTTGCTGAGAAGCATGATCAGATGGCCACCAACCTTCGGGATCATTTTTTGCCAAAGCCCACCTCATAATATCTATGCTCTCGTCGAGCACGGTACCATCAGCTAAAACCAGCACTGGCACTGTGCCCTTAGGGGAGGCCACCAAGAGTTCAGTAGGCTTATTTTTCAAATCCACTTCATGCAGGGCAACACGTAGCCCTGAATAAATCAAGGCCATACGGGCTCGCATGGCGTAAGGGCAGCGGCGAAAGGAATACAGTATAGGCTTATCACGCATATTCCGAATGATATCATTAAAACATACCAATTTCATTCCCTCGTCTTTGCGAGCGAAACACGGCAACCCAGGAAAAATTAACCATAACGAGACGCCACAACCCCCAGGCAAAATCGGCTCCCCAATAGTGATGTCTTTCTGAGTTACCACACATCACTCGTAATAATAGATTAGGCGCAGAGGCTTTGACCATAAAGCAACTGGCTATTGATATTTTAACCAGGTTACTTCACTATTCCTTCATAAGACAGCTAGCATGCTAAACTACTGCCAGCACTTAACAGAGACCTTTATAGCCCTCTTCACACACAAACCACTCGTTTACAGGAGAACATCGATGACAGGCGGACTGACCTATCAACAAGCAGGTGTCAACATCAACGCAGGAAACGAGCTAGTCCAAGGCATAAAAGACATCGCCAAACGCACCCATAGAAAAGGCGTGCTCGGCGGACTAGGCGGCTTTGGCGCTCTTTTCCAGCTGCCCCTTGATCGTTATAAAGAGCCGGTGCTGGTCTCTGGCACCGACGGTGTGGGCACTAAGCTAAAGCTGGCGCAATTAGCCGCAGATCATAGCACTATTGGCATTGACCTCGTCGCCATGTGTGTCAACGACATCATCACCTGTGGCGCAGAGCCACTCTTTTTCCTAGATTATTATGCTACAGGACACCTTGACGTTGCCGTGGCACATGAGGTAATTGCTGGCATAGGGCAAGGCTGCGAGCAAGCAGGTGCCGCGCTGATTGGCGGTGAAACCGCTGAGATGCCCGGACTGTATAGTGGAGAAGATTATGATCTGGCGGGCTTTTGTGTAGGTATTGTGGAAAAATCGCAGATTATTGATGGCAGCTTAATCAAACCGGGCGACGCAATCATTGCCCTGGGCTCATCTGGCCCCCACTCCAATGGCTATTCACTCATCCGTAAGATACTGGACGTCTCAAAAGCACATTTGCACACCGAACTCGAGGGACAAACACTCATCGAAGCGCTACTCGCACCTACACGCATCTATGTTAAGTCCATTCAAACCTTACTCCAAGAAGCTCCGACTCATGCTCATGCCATTGCGCATATCACTGGCGGTGGATTACTCGAAAATATTCCACGTGTGTTGCCTGAGGATTGTCGCGCTGTCCTCAATCAAGACAGCTGGCAAATCCCCGCGGTGTTTCAATGGCTACAAACTCATGGCAAGGTCGCCGATGCTGAAATGCACCGTACCTTTAATTGTGGCATCGGCATGGTCATCATAACAGCCACCCAAAACGCTCAACAGACCATTGATATTCTGCAGCGTTGTGGCGAAGTCGCTTGGCAAGTGGGCACAATAGAACCTCGATTGCCTAACGTACCCCCTATTCACTTGATTTAACCATCACCGTTATCAACTTAACAAAGGCGCTACGCATCATGGCACAACCACTTGACATCGCCGTGCTTATCTCCGGCAACGGATCCAATCTACAAGCTATCATTGATGCCGTCAGCGATGGACGCCTACACGCCCGCATAACTGTAGTGATTAGCAATACTCCCTCAGCGTTTGGACTGCAACGTGCTAAACAAGCCAAAATACCCACTGTTGTTATTGATCACCAGCACTACCCCAGACGCGCGGATTTTGATCAAGCAGTGCTACTGACACTACTGCGCTTTAATCCACAGCTCGTCGTCCTTGCTGGGTTTATGCGTATTCTTGGCAGTAGTGTTATAGAACATTTTCCAGAGCGCATCATCAATATACACCCCTCACTACTACCCAAATACCCCGGCCTCAACACCCACAAACGAGCTCTAGACGCTGGGGATATCGACCATGGCGTCACCATCCATCGCGTCACCACAGACTTGGATTCGGGCCCTATTCTCGCTCAGCAAAGCTTCGTTATCGAACCTCAGGATACCGTTGATTCACTGCAGCAAAAAGCCCATGCCATTGAGCATAGCCTTTACCCGGATGTCATCGCCAAAATAGCCAACCAGCAGAATCAAGGATAATAATAAAAAAGTGAGACGCCCTAGTACCAACCTGACAAAATCTTTGCTAAGATACCCCCATTGAAACGACTACTATTGAACAATAAGGGGACATCCGTGGTTAAATCCCAACTCGCCAATAAAATTGCTACTAAGTTTCCTCATTTACCGATGAAAGCGGTAGAAATGTGTGTGCACTACACTATTGATATGCTGAGCGATGCACTCAGTAATGGTGAACGGGTAGAAATCCGTGGATTTGGTAGCCTTAAACTAAACTTTAGACCACCACGTAACGCCCACAACCCCAAAACCGGCGAAAAAGTAGCTACCATTGCCAAATACACCCCCTACTTCAAACCAGGCAAAGACCTGCGCGACCGCGTTAATGCACAATATGGCCAACCCATGATAGCGGAAACCGTAGAAGACTAGCCTAGCCCCGTGATTGCAAGAAAAGCCCCCCCTTCTCCGTCATTGCAAACGAAGCGACCTACCTTCCGTCATTGCGAGTGAAGCGCGGCAACCCAGAAAATCATCACTATAACGAGATAGCAAAACCCAAACGGATAACACACCCACTCAGCCCACTCACCACCACATAAAAAAATTTTCAATCTGCTAAAATAAACGCTTGACCCTATTGTTACTATATCCCCTATCTTCCTTATCAAGGAGATCAAACAATGACTGAATGGTACGTTACAGACTTAAGTAAATTAACCGGCGTTTCCGTGCAAACCCTGCACCACTACGATCGGATCGATTTGCTGCATCCGTCTGTAAGGCTTGCCAATGGTTATCGTTTGTACTCTGAAAAAGATTTGTTGAGACTGCAACAAATAATTGCTTTGAAATATTTTGGTTTTGGTCTATCGCAAATTAAGGTCTTATTAGCCGAAGAAGTTAATATGACAGATCATTTTGCGGCCCAAGCACAGTTTTTGCAAGAAAAAGCAAACACAATGCTTGAGGCCAGCCAAACATTACAAAGCATTATTGCCGATTGCAGTAACAACCAATCCATTCCATGGGAAACCATTATTCATTTGATAGAGGTATATCGTATGACACAACAACTGGAACAAACCTGGGTGAAAAAAGTGCTGAACCCTTCTGAATTAAAGCAGTTTGCACAATTTGAAGCCAGCTTAAAAAGTCGATTTTCTAAGGCTGAAGAAGAAGCCTTTGAAAAGGCATGGAAAGGCATTGTTTGCGAAGTAAAGACAGAACTTGATCTTGATCCACAAAGCGAAGCGGGCATTAACATTGGTCGTCGCTGCATGAA
>JBGSSQ010000229.1:0-31212 GCA_041736975.1 Gammaproteobacteria bacterium | reverse complement strand
TGGAAATCCCAGAGGCTTTTATCCATCATTTGGCTGGGGCGTATGGCTTGTAGGGCATGTAGCATGTTGCTAGGGACATTGCGGTTTTCGTGAGCTAGCTCGGCGATGAGCTTTTTCACTAGCACGCGCTTTAAGTTGTCTTGGCTACCACAGAGATTGCAGGGAATGATTGGAAACTGCAAAATCTTTGCATAAGCAGCGATGTCTTTTTCCTGACAGTAGGTCATGGGCCGTATGACGATATGTCGCTTATCATCCGTGAGTAATTTTGGTGGCATCGATCGCACTTCGCCATTATAGAGAATCGACATTAACAGTGTTTCGATGAGGTCGTCGCGGTGATGTCCTAAAGCGATTTTGGTAAAGCCATTTTCACTGGCATAACGGTAAATGATACCGCGCCGTAAACGCGAACATAAACCACAATAGGTTTTACCTTCTTCTACTTTTTCCTTAACGATTGAGTAGGTATCTTGATTAAGAATTTCATACTCAATACGATGATCTGCTAGCCAAGCTCTAAGCCCACTGTCATCCCAACCTGGCTGAGATTGATCAACAGTAAAAGCGAAGATACTGAATTTATTTTGGGAGTTAATACGCAGCTGATTTAATATCTTGAGCATGGTATAGGAGTCTTTACCACCTGACATACAAACCATTACCCGATCACCACGTTGTATCATGTTATAATCAGCAATGCCTTTGCCGGTATAATGTAGTAATTTTTTCTCTAGCCTTAACAACTTAGTCTCTGACATACAGACGCCCTTTTTTCTATAGCATTATTTGATGAATTACGCTTGCAACAGTTTTATCAAGACCCAGATAAAGATAATCAGGCCAAGCGAGATGATACCGAGCACATAAACGCTTTTATGCATAGACTCTTTACTAAAAACCTCTTTAGGTGCACGCTTAATAAACTGGTAACCCATCAAAACCATACCAGCGGCAACAATGGCATAGAGAACCGTGACCCAGGTTGACATTTAAATGACCTCCCCAACTTGAACAATTTTCATGGCATTAGTTCCACCCAGCGTACCCATATGATCACCTTTAGTGATAATAACAAGATCATCTTTTTGAACAAGGCCTCGTTTTTCGAGTTCAGCAACAGCTTCGCGATTGACTTCATCTCTATTTAGAACTGTGACGTCAAAGGCCATTGGATAAACACCACGGAACAAACTCATTTTGGCCCGAGTTTTAGCAAGTCGACTTAAGCCAAAAACCGGTATACCTGTGCGAACACGAGACATCCATAATGGTGTAGCACCTGATTCAGTTAACGAAATAATGGCGGTAATTTTCAAATGATTTGCAGTATACATTGTAGCTACTGCGATGGCTTCATCAACGCGTGAAAAATGTTTATCTCTAACATATTTTGCTGTAGTAGCAACAGGATGTTTCTCTACACCCAAACAAGTGCGACAAACGGCAGCAATCACAATCTCTGGATGTCTACCAACGGCGGTTTCTGCCGAAAGCATCACAGCATCAGTGCCATCAAGCACCGCATTCGCCACATCAGATACTTCAGCACGCGTTGGCACGGAACTTTCAATCATCGACTCCATCATTTGCGTTGCGGTAATAACGGGGCGATTGTGAAAGCGTGCACGTCGAATAATATGTTTTTGTACCGCAGGAACTTCAGCATCGCCTATTTCTACCGACAAATCACCACGAGCAACCATCACCGCATCAGACGCCAAAATAATTTCGTCAATATTAGCAACCGCTTCGGTACGTTCTATTTTAGCAACTGTTGCAATGTCCTTGCCACCGGCTTTATCTAATAGCTCTCTTGCTTCATGCATATCTTTGGCACTACGTGGAAAGGAAATAGCGACAAAATCCACGTCAAGATCAGCTGCGATTTGCAAATCCACGCGGTCTTTATCGGTTAGCGCACCGGCGGACAATCCACCACCTAGTCTATTAATCCCTTTATTATTAGATAATTTACCACCGGTGATTACTTTACAATGGATTTTGTTACCCTCAACCGATTCCACCTGCATCACGATACGGCCGTCATCCAGCAATAAGGTATCACCGGCGTGTACGTCTTTGGGAAGATCTTTATAATCAATACCGACGGTTATATCATTCCCGGCTTCTTTAGGGTGATCAGCATCAAGACAAAATGCGCTGCCTGGTACTAATTCAACAGCCCCATTTTCGAAACGTGCGACACGGATTTTTGGACCTTGCATATCAGCTAAAATACCCACAATCCTGTCATGCTCTTTTGCGCACTCCCGCACAGCATTGATTCGCCCGGCATGTTCTTCTTTGGTGCCATGAGAAAAATTAACGCGCACCACATCAACACCGGCTATGATCATTTTTTTGAGATTTTCTGGGTTATCTGTTGCAGGCCCCAAGGTTGCAACGATTTTAGTTCTCCTTAACATCTTTCCTCCAACGCCGTTACTGCCGGCAGTGATTTACCTTCTAAAAATTCTAAAAACGCTCCACCTCCGGTGGATATATAAGAAATCTTATCGACTAAGCCAAATTTTTCAATGGCGGAAATGGTATCACCACCTCCCGCCAGTGAATAAGCTTTACTTTCTGCAATCGCCGCAGCCACTTGTTGTGTACCATTGGCAAACGCAGGCCACTCAAATACCCCCACCGGTCCATTCCACACAATAGTGGCTGCTTCATGAATAAGCTTGGCATAAGCCGCTGCTGTTTGCGGGCCTATATCAAGAATCATATCATTCGCGCCCACTTCTTCGACTTTTTTTAGTGTAGCCACAGCATTAACATTAAATTCAGCGGCGACAATCACATCAGTAGGCAATGGAATAAAAGATTTCTGCATCAGAGCAGTGGCTTCAGAGATTAACTCTGGCTCATATAACGATTTGCCAATAGCAAAGCCGGCAGCACATAAAAAAGTGTTTGCGATGCCTCCACCTAAAATAAGTTGATCGACTTTCTCTGCTAACGCATTTAACACTGTCAGCTTTGATGAAACTTTTGCACCACCCACAATCGCTAATAATGGATGCTTTGGTTGAGCAATAGCTTTACGTAAGGCTTGCAACTCTTGGGTTAACAAAGGCCCCGCGCAGGCAACTGGCGCATACTTTACTACACCTGATGTAGAGGCTTGCGCACGATGAGCTGTAGCAAAGGCATCCATTACAAAAATATCGCACAGTCCTGCTAATCTTTTAGATAAATCAGTATCGTTTTTTGCTTCGCCAACATTGAAACGTACATTTTCGAGTAAAGCGACTTCACCATCCGCCAAATTAATTTCGTGATGCCAATCACTGATTAAGCGCACAGGTTGATTCAGCAATTCACTCAAGCGTGCTGCTACTGGTGCCAACGAAAATTTCGATTCTACCTTACCTTCTTCTGGGCGACCCAAGTGAGACATCAACAATACTTTGGCTTTGTTTTTAATAGCATCACGTATAGTCGGCAGTGCAGCAACAATGCGCGCATCGCTGCTGATTTTACCTTCTTGCATAGGCACATTTAAATCTTCACGGATAAGCACGCGCTTACCCGCAAGATTTAAATCCGACATATTAAGCATGTGCGACCTCAGCTGATTGATGAGCAGCAATCAATGCTACTGTAGTATCTAGCATACGGTTGGCAAATCCCCACTCGTTATCGTACCAAGCGCAAACTTTTACCAGCGTTTGATTAACGCGCGTTAAGCTCGCATCAAATACCGAAGAGGATGGATTATGATTAAAATCTATAGAGACAAGCGGAAGCTCACTAAAGGACAAAATATTTTTTAATTCATTATCAGCAGCTTCTTTCAATACAGAATTAATTTCCTTGACTGAAGTTTCTCGAGCGGCGGTAAAGGTAAGATCAACAATTGATACATTAGGAGTAGGCACTCGTATCGCGAATCCATCAAGTCGCCCTGCTAATTCCGGCAACACTAAACCAACAGCGGATGCTGCACCTGTTTTAGTCGGAATCATCGATAATGCAGCAGCTCGTGCACGATGAAAATCACTGTGTGAGGCATCGAGAATATTTTGGTCATTGGTGTACGCATGAATGGTTGTCATCAAGCCGTTTACAATACCAATTTTTTCGTGCAATGGCTTCACTAAAGGTGCTAAACAATTGGTGGTGCAAGATGCATTAGAAATAATGGTGTCGGTGGCTTTAAGTGTCTTATGATTCACGCCGTAAACAATAGTAGCATCAGCATCATTTCCTGCTGGGGCTGAGATAATCACTTTTTTAGCACCGGCAACAATGTGAGCCTGTGACTTTTCTTTACTGGCAAAATATCCGGTACACTCATGCACAACATCTACACCCAGCTTACCCCATGGTAGTTGACTAGGATCACGTTCCGCACACACTTTGATTTTATTGCCATTCACCACAAGACAATCACCGTCTACAGAAACCTCACCAGAAAATCTTCCATGGGTACTATCATACTGCATTAGATGTGCCAACATTTTGATATCAGACAAATCATTAATGGCCACCACTTGAAATTCGTCTTGTCGCTTATATTCATAAATGGCCCGTAAAATATTACGTCCAATTCGACCGAACCCATTAATTGCTATCTTTATTGCCATGTTACTCTCCTTCAGATAATAGAAAACGCCTATTGAAATTCTAACATTAATCGCATCAGTGCACTAAGCTTTCCGCTAAACAGGCTTTAACGGCGTTGACAACCGCAGTAGGTGTCAGACCCAATTTTTCATAAAGAACCGGAGCTGGGGCTGATGCACCAAAACGATCTAGCCCAACCACTTTGCCAGCCGTGCCAACAAACTGGTACCAAAAGGCTGTAGAACCTGCCTCTATAGCCACTCGCGCTGTCACTTCACGTGGCAACACTGACTCGCGATAAGCTGGGTCTTGGGCTAAAAACACATCGGTAGACGGCATAGAGACTACTCGCACCCGGTAGTTAACATTTAATTGCTCCATCGCGGCGATGGCAATACTCACCTCGGATCCCGTAGCGATTATAATGGCATCAGGTGGGCCTTCGCAGTCTCTTAAGATGTAACCCCCTCGACGAATATTCTCCAGCATGCTGGCGTCACGGGGCTGTTTGGGTAAATTTTGTCGACTTAACAATAAACTGGTTGGACCTTGATGTTCTATAGCTGCCTGCCATGACACTGCGGTTTCAACAGCGTCACAAGGCCGCCAAACTGACATTCCGGGAGTGATTCTCAACATGGAAGCATGCTCAATGGGTTGGTGTGTAGGACCGTCTTCACCCAAGCCAATTGAATCATGGCTCAACACATAAATGACTTGAGACTGCATTAGTGCCGATAATCGTGCAGCATTACGCGCATAATCAATAAACACTAAAAATGTACCACCATAAGGTATAAACCCACCGTGCTGCGCCAGGCCATTCATGATGGCAGCCATACCAAATTCTCGCACACCGTAGTGAATGTAATTACCACTGCTGTCCATTTTACGAAGATCTTCAGAACCTGACCACCAGGTCAAATTCGATCCGGTTAAATCAGCTGAACCGCCTAATAACTCTGGATAATGCGGTGCAAAAGCATCTAAACAGTCTTTGGATGCAGTACGCGTAGCAATATTGCCTGCGGATTTTTGACATTCATCACGATACTGGGTCGCCATTTCTTGCCATTTTTTCGGTTGCTGTTTATTGATGCGGCGAAGAAATTCCGACGCTAATTCAGGAAATTCTTTTTGATACGCATTGAGTGTTTTTTGCCAAGCGGCTTCGCGTTGTTGTCCTTTCTCACGAGCATCCCACGCCTTATAAACTTCATCAGGGATAACGAATGGAGGATAGTCCCAGCCAATATTTTCACGTACTGCTGCAATTTCAGCATCACCTAAAGGCGAACCATGCACTTTATGGCTACCCGCTAGATTGGGGGCACCATGACCTATGACGGTTTGGCAACAAATTAAGGTGGGCTTGTCCGTGACCGCTTGCGCATGGGCGATGGCGGCTTTTAGTGCTTCACTGTCATGTCCATCTACTTCTGGGATGACGTGCCAATTGTAAGCCTCAAAACGCTGCGGCGTATCATCAGTGAACCAACCACCGACTTTGCCATCAATGGAAATACCATTATCATCATAAAATACAATCAATTTGCCTAGGCCTAAAGTTCCCGCTAAGGAACAAGCCTCATGTGAAACACCTTCCATCAGGCAGCCATCACCGGCAAAAACGTAGGTCATGTGGTCTACCAGGGTATGCCCCGGTCTATTATATTGTGCGGCCAGCGTTTTTTCGGCAATCGCCATGCCTACGCCATTGGCTAAGCCTTGCCCCAACGGGCCTGTAGTGGTTTCTACCCCAGGTGTTTCACCAAATTCCGGATGTCCAGGCGTCTTAGAGTGCCATTGACGGAAATCCTTGATATCGTCCATCGTCAGATCATACCCAGACAAATGCAGCACAGCATATTGCAACATAGCCCCATGGCCATTGGACAGGACAAAGCGATCGCGGTTGAACCACTGCGGATTTGCAGGATTATGCTGCAGATAATCATTCCACAACACTTCGGCAATATCGGCCATCCCCATCGGCATCCCCGGATGCCCTGAATTGGCTTTTTGGACGGCATCCATGCTTAAAGCGCGGATGGCATTGGCTAACACGTGACGACTCGGCATTACTAGCTCCTGGCTGGTCAAAACCGCTATTCTCGCCTGAATAACGCCTGGGAGCAAGCCCTGGTTCCGAAGTGCAACAATCTCAAAGGGGAGATGACAAAAAGATCAAACCCACCTATCATCACTCTCTAGAGGCCGATTTTGATCACGCGGCACCCATACAGTCAATAACGTCACCAAGGAGTAGCAAATGGGCTTATTAGTCGATGGACAGTGGCATACCAATGAACCAGCCACAGGAAATGGCAGCTTTAAACGCAAAGACAGCGCTTTTCGCCACTGGATAACCGCGGACGGGTCTTCAGACTTCAAAGCCGAGCCCAACCGCTATCACCTGTATATTTCTCTAGCGTGCCCCTGGGCATCACGCACGCTGATTTTTCGCAAGCTCAAAAAGCTGGAAGATATTATTTCACTGTCCATTGTAGATCCTGTTATTAATGACGAGGGCTGGGCATTTTCGGAAAATGAAGATTGCCTTCCTGACATTATCAATCACAAAGATTTTTTACACCAAGTGTACACGCTCGCCGAACCTTCTTACACGGGACGAGTCACTGTTCCTGTATTGTGGGATAAAAGAAATTACACCATAGTCAATAATGAATCTGCTGATATTATCCGTATGTTCAATAGCGAATTTAATGAGTTCACCGAGAAGACGCCGGATTACTATCCTGAAAAACTTCGATCACAAATCGATAAAATGAATGATTTTGTTTACGCGAACATTAACAATGGCGTATACAAATGTGGCTTTGCTACTCAACAAACAGCCTATGACCAAGCGTTTGATGCTTTATTTGAAGCGTTAGAAACACTAGAAGAACATTTAAGTGAGAATGAATTCCTAGTCGGCAATGTCATCACAGAAGCTGACTGGCGCCTTTTTGTAACATTGATACGTTTTGATGCCGTCTACCATAACCTTTACAAATGCAACAAAGTGCGACTGCTTGATTATGAAAATTGTCATGAATATCTTTTGCGCCTTTACAATACCCCTGGGATTTCAGATACCATCAATATGGACCACATTAAAAAACATTATTTTATCAGCCAGAAGAATATCAACCCTACGCAAATTGTTCCCAAAGGGCCGGATATCATCTGATATAAAAATGCCCGCGGGCTGAAAACCCATGGGCATTGGTTACTACCGTTACTCAAAACCTTTAGGCGACGGCGTTAGATTAACTCTAAGCTGCGGATTGCCTTCCCAGCCATCCTCATAGCGATCAAAATCCTCTTTTGGGAACAGACGGTCGATCTGATCTGGACAATCTGGATCATTTCCAGACACATCCCCATCCGATACACTGCTATCGTCACTGGAATGACTTCGATAAACCGGACCCTCTTCATCACTATCTAGGTTATTGGCTATAAGGCCGCGTAGTTCAGATTCATCATCTGCACGACGAATTATAGAAAATTGATTCAGCTCATTGAACTCCCCTGACCCCTCATCGTCAGCCAAGGTAACGTCCGTGAACACATAAGTAGGCGATGTTTGCTCAACCCAACTCAATAATTCTTTTAAACACACAATAATAGAGGCATTTTTTTCAGATTCACCACTAAACATTCTGAAAGATCGACTTAACCTGGTGTCTCCCGGCTTCTTTTCGTAATGAAGAATTGCATTTCCTAGCGATGATGCAATCTCATCTGCTAAACATCCCACTGTTTTTTCATTGAAAAGCTCACTTTCATGATGCTTAAAAATATTTTTCATATCGGTAATGTACTTAGGAACACCCTGCAATAAGGGTACAATTTTAGCGGTAGTCGTACTGTCTTGATTCACCAACTTCCCTACAATACCTAACGCACAAGCCTGTCGCATCAAAGTACCGAGCTGACATTCTCTTTTATTTTTTATGTGTGCATGTATTATTTTCTCAAATGACGAATCTTTTCCATAGCTAATTTGATCAGCTAACATAACGCATGACTCACCCAACTTAAAGCCACTTTCCAGCCTTGGCAAATTAATTTTTGCATAATAATTCAATCGAGTCACTTCCTTAGCGAGCTTTGTTTGTTGATGTTCAATAGGGACATTACCCAATCCCATAAAAGCATTATATTCATTCAATCTCACTTGCGCAGAAACATCGCCTTTTTTAGCCAACTTATCTAAACGACTAAATACAACATTGAGCTTTTGCTGATAAAATGCTGATTCCTGCTCAACGCTCTTCTTTAAACAACTGGCGTTAATCAGCTTGGTTTTCTTGCTATCACCAAACGTTTTTTTAGTCTCCTTCCAAATAGAAATTAGGTTGAAGTCAACATTTTCTGATCGCCTAATGTCCGAAATTATTTCCTTATAAAATCGCTCACACAACCTATTGTACTCGTTCAGTATTGCTTCGGCGCTATCGTCCCCTAAAACTTCTTGCCGAGCTAACGACATCAATGCGTCATTCAGTTGTTCACGGTATAGTTCTTGCGCACGTCTAAAGTTAATTTTTTCATTTCCAGACTCTATGCTTAAGCCACGCACACCAAGCATGATATTTTTCTTCAATTGCAGTAATTTTTCAGCTGTTATGCCCTTTAAATTTAATGGGGGTACCGCTGCAACTACTCGACGACTTTGCACCATTAAATAATGATCAGGAATGTCCTCAAGCTCTACATTTTGAGGGCCTTCTCTTGTAGAGTCTACCGCACTCCCTGAAGACTCCTCCTTGTCTTTGCCAACCTGAACAACGGACCTTTGTTCTGCGGGGCCTTCATTATTGTTATTCATATAAGAATTTTCTTCCCCAGGCAGACGTGTAGACCTTCGCAAGACGGGGTTACCCGATAATTCCGCCATGGAAACAAACGGAATTTGCGGCCCCTGAGGCGCTCGCTTAGCCTTATCACGACTCGCGACATTCGTCTGACTTAGACGGTGTTCATCACCCATTTTTCGATACTGCTTAGCTTCTTTGGTTTGCATACTGTTTCCCCTAGAGAAAAAATATAAATTAATATTGTAATACTGACTACGTTATAACACTTTAAGATTAAGGCAATATTAAATCGGCACTGTCTTTACCTTCTAAAGGGGAAAATACCGTAGCAAGCTATAATTCTGCTCACAAAGGCAAAAAACCTGGCAATTCCGTGCAATACCGTCTATTTTATAGAGCATATAGAATGACAATCTCTTAGGGAGTTCACTATGTGCGGAATCGTCGGTGCCATCGCCCAGCGCGATGTGGCGCCTATTTTGTTAGAAAGCTTAAGACGCCTAGAATACCGGGGCTACGACTCCGCTGGCATGGCTATTCTGAATCCTCAAGACGGTAGTATTCACCGCACCCGTGCACTGGGCAAAGTGAACCAGTTGGCCTTAGCGATGGATCTTCAGCCCATTAGTGGCTTCATAGGCATTGCCCATACTCGCTGGGCAACACACGGCAAACCCTCTGAAGCCAACGCCCACCCGCACTTATCTTCAGATGATATAGCCCTGGTTCATAATGGCATTATCGAGAATTACGCCAACTTGCGTGAACAATTGATCTCATTTGGCTATAACTTTACGTCTGAGACAGACACCGAAGTAGCCGCTCATACTATTCATAAGCATCTTGCTAAGCATGATTTCTTGCATGCTGTTCATGAAGCCACCAAAGAACTGCATGGGGCCTATGCTTTAGGCATAATGTCCAAACAGTTCCCCCATCAGCTCATCGCAGTACGCCGTGGCAGCCCGTTGGTAATCGGTCTGGGCATTAATGAGTTTTTTATCGCCTCAGATCCTATGGCGCTGTTAACGGTTGCTCAGCGCTTTATCTACCTTGAGGAAGGTGATATTGCTAGCGTCAGTCAAAATGGTGTGGAAGTTTTTACCGAGGAATTAAAGCTTGTTGAACGCCCCATACATACTATTGATCTGAAACAAGACGCTTCCGATCGTGGTGAATACCGTCATTACATGCAAAAAGAAATTTTTGAACAACCCCAAGCCATTCTTGACACATTAGAGGGTCGCATTACTAGTGACCGAGTCCTCGAACAATCTTTTGGCGTCAATGCCAACGAATTGTTTGATCAAATCAAACGCGTCCACATCGTCGCTTGCGGTACCAGTTACCACGCTGGATTAGTGGGACAATATTGGATAGAAAGCCTCGCTAAAATTCCTTGCTCAGTTAGCATTGCCAGCGAATATCGCTACCGCCATACCGTTGTTGAAGCAGACACCTTATTTATAACCCTGTCTCAATCTGGTGAAACTGCTGACACTCTAGCAGCCCTCAAAAAAGCCAAATCACTCAACTATCTCGCCAGCTTAGCAATATGCAATGTGGCAGAAAGTTCTTTAGTCCGAGAATCTGAATTAGTTTTTATGACACGCGCCGGCATCGAAATTGGTGTCGCATCAACCAAAGCGTTTACAACGCAGCTCATCAGTCTCATTTTATTGTCCATAGCGTTAGGACGACGCCAAGGACTAACACCAACGGAAGAAAGTGTTTTAATAAGTTCGCTGCAAAAACTTCCGCAACTTATAGAATCAGCCCTTGATTGTGATGATGCCATTAAAAAACTGGCTAGTCATTTCGCTGATAAAGAACATGCCTTATTTCTAGGACGCGGCGCACATTATCCTATCGCAATGGAAGGCGCGCTAAAGTTAAAAGAAATTTCCTACATCCACGCTGAAGCGTATCCTGCAGGCGAATTAAAACATGGCCCACTGGCTTTAGTGGATAAAAACATGCCAGTCATTGCCGTCGCCCCTAAAGATGAACTTCTAGAAAAGCTACAATCCAACTTAAGCGAAGTGCAAGCACGCGGTGGTGAGCTCATTATATTTGCCGAAAAAGACGCCAACCTCAACACCGGCAGCGATGCAACCGTCATCACCATGCCCGAGGTTCACCCCTACCTAGCCCCCATTCTATATACCATCCCACTGCAGCTACTGGCCTACCATGTCGCCGTAATCAAAGGCACTGACGTTGATCAGCCTCGCAACTTAGCCAAATCAGTGACAGTCGAATAATTATGGGGTCAAGTCTGGAGTAATTGACTAATTATTTTAAATAAATTTTTGGCAAAAACAACGTGAATCAATTAGTCAATTACTCCAGACTTGACCCCATCGCCCATCGCCTATCTTCAGGTTGATGCCATAATGCTTTGATTTTCTCATCACAACACTGATAACACAGTTTCGCTTCTGGCTCACCCATTAGTTTCGCTAAAATAGATTGGGCACGAATATAGAATGAAATAGCTTGAGGGATGTCTTGACCTTGCTGATGGCATTCAGCTATACGCATACATACTTTACCGTAAATAATTTGTAGCTGAATGTTCTCAGGTTTCACCTTGATTAATGAAACCATAAGCTCTCGATATTTTGTCAATGCCACAGAAATTTTATTGTCATTAAACAGTAGTTGCGCAGCATCAAACTCTTGCTGACTTGCCTGCAATATAGACCCCTCATTTACACGCATTTGATTTATATAATGCCGAATACGTGCCAAAAATGGCATGATCGCTTTAACTATAGACATTAGATCATTATCGGTTTTCTTTGATTTTGCGAATTGCTCTATCGCCTTGTAAACCACAGATTGCTCAGACAAATCAGTGGGTTGACTAGCTAGGCTTTTTTCTACAATATTACTAATGAAAAAACGCACATCAGATATAAAAAAACTGTCTAACAGCTTGGCGTTTTTGCCAAGAAAAGTGTTCCCCTGCTTCAGTGAAGTTATTCGCAGTTCTTTACTTTCCATATCAATCAATTCAGCTAAGCAACCAGCATCATTCACCGCCTTAGACATTAAATTTGCCGCCAATATAAAATTCACAACAGTATCAATTTCTAATTTTCTCTTTCCACGCGGCACGCGAAAGCACTCTAATTCCTCTCTCAAACGAGCTTCAATCTCAGAAAAATCAGTATACGCAATTGTCTCTGGCATACCCTCAATGCCTTCAGCGACACCCATTGGTTCAGAGTCACTCACTTTTACCGACATAAATTTAAAACCAGATGACAATAAAGCTTGTCGTAGTTTCGGCGTTATCACTGACATCAATCCGTCACGGTGTATTTTCCCCATCAACATAGACACTTTATCCAAATACATTGGATTTGTTATGAGATCATCGCCTGAAAGTTGAGCCACGGCTGGGTCTTCTTCAGCCAAAACTGTTTTCACAAATTCCATCATCTGATTTCCTTCAACATGGAAATCACTTAATGAGTCAGCTAGATTTTCTAATGTTGATTCACTGATCGAGCCCAACCATTTATCGTTGAAGACATCACAAAATAACTGGCCTATTTCTGAGTAAGCGCTTAGTGATAGATTCCGTCTCAACTCTAATCGCCCAAATTTCAGAACATTTTTCCCTAGGGCTACTTTGATAACTGCTGAAGGATTCAAAAATTCGTGCGTATTTTTCATTGTGTTTCCTATACTAAATATAATGCAAAATGACTTGAACTGCATTATAAAATTCCTATACCTGAAAAGTCAATGTAAGCGACTAATATTCCTAACTACGTTGCAGCTAAATCCTTTCAATATACAACTTTCCAACTCCATTTTTAATTTTAATCTAATAAACCACGGGCTTATTTTCTCAGGTGACTTTTTAGCAGACGATAAAGCTTCTTCACTGGCTTTTCACTAACTCAGCGTTCGATTAGTGTGATAGTCAGGTTCAGGATCACACGCGAATTTTTGCTCAATTTTAACTCCTCCAGGGGGCTCTATTGCACGTTACATCTTTGGCGATTCAACGGCTTTATCGAGGTGAGTGAGTATTTTAGTGATATTGATCGCCCCCTTGATAAAAGCCATTAACTTCACTTCACCATTACTCTCAATTCAATATGGAGCCAAATTAATTAGTCAATTACTCCAGACTTGCCCCCTTTAATGTGCCTCGTCCCAGTTATGTCCGATTCCAAAGCTGACTTCTAATGGAACGTCGACTTTGACTGCAGTTTCCATCCATTTTCGGGCTTTGGAAATGAAATCATCGACCTGGGGTGTAGCGACTTCAAAGACTAGTTCATCGTGTACTTGCATAATCATTTTGGCGTCGATTTTGCTCTTGATTAGCCAGCGATCGATGTTGATCATGGCTATTTTTATAATCTCTGCCGCTGTGCCTTGCAAAGGGGCGTTAATGGCGGCACGTTCTGCTGCCTTGCGAATGATATGATTGGATGAATTAATTTCGGGCAAATACAGTCGTCGACCATTTAGTGTTTCTACGTAGCCATGTTGCCGAGCTTTTTCTCGGGTGTCATCCATGTATTGTTTAACTAGCGGGTATCGATGAAAATAGGTTTCCATATAGCTTTGAGCGACATCACGATCCACATTAATTTGACGTGCCAAACCATAGGGTGACATACCGTAAATCAAGCCAAAATTAATCGCTTTAGCGCGACGACGCTGCTCTGTGGTAACTTCATCGACCGGGACCTCGAAGACTTCGGCTGCCGTAGCACTATGGACATCTAGCCCTAAGTGGAAAGCCGCCATTAAACCTGGATCTCCGGTGAGATGCGCCATAATACGCAGTTCAATTTGAGAATAATCTGCGGAAATAATTTTATGTCCCTTTGGCGCAATAAAAGCCTGTCGAATTTTTCGACCTTCTTCGGTGCGAATAGGGATGTTTTGCAAGTTAGGATCTGTAGAAGACAAACGTCCTGTGCTAGTCACCGCTTGATTGTATGAGGTGTGCACACGGCCTGTTTGTGGATTTATTTGCTCAGGCAATTTGTCTGTATAGGTCGATTTTAATTTACTGAGACTTCGATATTCTAAAATAATATTGGGCAATGGAAACTCAAGCGCTAATTCTTGTAAAACAGCTTCTGATGTCGAAGGTTTTCCCTTCGGGGTTTTACTCAGCACTGGAAGTTGCATTTTATTAAATAAAATATCTTGTAATTGCTGCGTAGAATTTAAATTAAAATCATCGCCAGCCAAGTGACGCGCTTCTTTTTCAAGTGCATTGATGCGTTGCAACATAACCTGACTTCTACTACGTAACAAATCAGGATCAATCAAGACACCACAACGCTCCATTCGCGTTAATACAGACATGAGTGGCATTTCGATTTCTGTAAACACACGAGCCATCTCAGGTACTTGATTTAATTTGGGCCAAAGTGTTTCATGAAGCTGCAAGGTAATATCAGCATCTTCGGCAGCATATTCCGCTGCTGTTTCAATAGACACTTGATTGAAGGTAAATTGTTTTTTGCCTTTACCGGCAATGTCTTCAAACTTGATCGTCGCTTTTCCTAAATAATTCTGCGCCAAAGAATCCATATCATGGCGGGTTGAACTACCGCTTAGCACATATGACTCAAGCATAGTATCGTAGAGAATAGCTTTTGTGGTCACACCATAATTGGCTAAGACTTTTAAATCATATTTCAAATTCTGACCAATAATGATTTTTTTATCATCCTTTAAAATCTTTGCCACACTGTCGAGAACGGCTTGTCTATCTAGCTGATTGGGAGCCCCCTCATAATCATGAGCAACGGGGATATACACCGCCTCACCTGGCGCGATAGCAAAAGACAACCCCACCAACTCAGCAATCATATCATCTAAACTGGTTGTTTCAGTATCAAAAGCAATGACGTTGGCTTGCTGTAATTTTTCAAGCCAGCTATCAAACTGTTTTTGGGTCAGGATTGTTTCGTAGTTACGCGGCTCAGTAGGCTTCTCTTTGTCGAGCTTCACTAATAGCGCTTTAAATTCTAATTCTTGATACTGCTGACGAAGTGCTTCATGATCCGATTTTGACAAAACACAATCTTCAAGCTTAATCTCCAAAGGCACATCGCATTGAATAGTGACTAATTCTTTTGATAAAGGCAGCTGCTCAACCGCATCACGTAATTTTTCTCCGACTTTCCCGGTAAAATTAATCATGTCAGCAATAATAGCATCCAGTGTTCCATACTGAAGCAACCACTTCTGCGCTGTTTTTGGCCCCACACTTGGCACACCAGGAATATTGTCGGAGCTATCTCCCATAAGCGTTAAATAATCAATCATCTGATCGGGCCTGACCCCAAATTTTTTGAGAACACCCGCTTCATCTAAAATAGTGTTTGTCATGGTATTAATCAAAGTCACATGCGGACTCACCAACTGTGCAATATCTTTATCCCCTGTAGAAATAAGCACTTCAAGGCCCTTTTCCTCAGCCTCTGTTGCTAAAGTTCCTATCACATCATCTGCTTCTACTCCGTCCACAATGATCAGTGGAATCCCCATGGCTCTGATTAAATCGTGTAAAGGCTTTATTTGCGTCTGTAACTCTTCTGGCATGGTGGCACGATTAGCCTTATATTCTTTGTACAAGTCGTGTCTAAATGTTTTGGCTTTAGAATCAAAAACCACAGCAATCCTTTGCGGATTGTAGTCGGTCATCAGTTTTCGTATCATATTCATGACACCGTAGACTGCCCCAGTGGGCTGTCCTTTGGAATTTGTGAGCGGGGGGAGAGCATGATAAGCACGAAATAAATAAGATGATCCGTCTATCAAAATAACGGGGTTACCCTTTTTTGCAGTCATTGATATATTCCTTCATTACTCACGCCAATAGGCCATAGAAAACAACACTAGAATGCTGAATATTTCAAGGCGCCCAGCCAGCATTCCAAATACCAGTGCCCACTTACTAAAATCAGACAAGCCTACAAATGAGCCCGATACTTGGCCAATCGCCGCACCTGAATTTGAAATGGCGGCAATCGTTGCACCAAAAGCAGATGTCAGATCAACCCCATCTGCGAGCAACATCATGACCAAAACCACAAATAAGACTATAAACGCCGTTAAAAAACTCCAAATAGCCTGTATTACCTCCGGCGCCAACACATGGCCACCCATCCGCACCGGAATCACCCCCTTAGGATGAATCAACTGCTGAATCTCTCTCACACTCTGACGCCTCAACAACAGTATACGCAAGATCTTAATACCACCACTGGTTGAACCTGCACAGCCGCCTATAGCCGCCATCAACATCACGAAGAAAGGCAAATACGTTGGCCAGTGACTAAAATCGGCGCCAACCGCGCCCGTGGTAGTCCCCATAGAAACTACGGTAAAAGCTGATTTCAGCAACGTGGTTTTAACATCTGGATAGATATTATAGTACAACAATGTCGCTGTGACTAATGCCACACCAAATAGCAGAATCAGAGCATAGGCGCGAAATTCTTCATCTTTCCAATAAAGACCCACACGACCCGTGCGAAAGAATTGGAAATGCAGTGCAAAATTCGTAGCCCCCAGCAGCATGAATATCATCCCACAGATATTAATATGGGAATTACCATAGTACTGATAGCTAGCATCATGATTTGAAAAACCGCCGGTTGCCACTGCACTGAAACTCTCGCAAATGGCATCAAATAAGCCCATACCTTGCACGGTAAAGGCGACCGTACACATCACAATCAATCCCACATAGAGCAACCACAGCATCTTGGCGGTGCCGGTTAGGCGCGGGGTGAGCTTATTATCTTTAATAGGACCCGGCATCTCCGCGCGATACAGCTGCATACCACCGATGCCCAACATAGGCAGAATGGCTACCGCTAACACCACGATCCCCATGCCACCCAACAAATGGAGTTGCTGACGATAATAAAGAATAGCATGTGGTAGGTAGTCTAAACCGGTAATGACGGTGGTGCCGGTGGTGGTAAGGCCGGACACAGACTCGAAAATAGCGTTGGTAAAGCTTAACATTAGCTCTTTTGCAACCAACAACGGGATTGCACCGAAAAGGGACAACACTGTCCAGAACAACACCACAATCAGAAAGCCATCTCGTGTTTTAAGGTCTCTTTTGTTTTGTCTAAACGGCAGCCAACAAACCAACCCTGAAAAGAAAGTCATCATGAAGCCAACGATAAAAGCCGCATGAGCACCATCGCCATAATAAATTGCCACCCCAATCGGCGGCAGCATCGAGGTGCTAAAGATCATCAGCAAAATCCCTAGCACTTTGAGAACGGGCGCAAAGCGCATAATGCCTCACCAGTTGATTCAAAGAGACTAGAGTAGGAGTGGGGGGTATAAAAGTCAATCACAGAGCAGAAGATTCGGCGATAACCAAAGCTTTTTTATCTTGGAAGTTGGATAATTTGAGCAAATGTGGTACAACTTAATGATATTTCAACCTGGATTTTGCCGTTGAAATCGTAGCGAGGGGGCTCTCTATTCAGCGCATTAAGGCCTCGCCGTCGATTTCAA
Organism: Gammaproteobacteria bacterium; assembly: GCA_041736975.1. Lineage (GTDB taxonomy): Bacteria > Pseudomonadota > Gammaproteobacteria > JAIEPX01 > JAIEPX01 > JAIEPX01. The sequence goes on along the minus strand of JBGSSQ010000229.1, from coordinate 13,264 downwards.
CAGCAGAATCTAGACGCAAGGATTGATCGCTGGGGCATGTACCCCAGCAAAAAGCGAGGATGCTATGACTACAGATTCAGAAAAATCTCACAAGCCTAATGGGCTTACCATTCAGATATTGGTCGCTATGGCATTGGCGGTAGTGGCTGGCATGGTGCTGTATTGGCTAACGCCACCAACAACAAGCGGCGGGGAGCAACACCTTTATTTGCCTGCTCATATTCATGCTTTTATCATCGATGATTTGCTGCAAACGGGCGGCGATATTTTCATGACCATCTTGCGCATGCTCGTGGTGCCGGTGGTGTTTGTTTCTTTAGTAGCAGGCAGTAGCTCAATTGCCGCCAGTAAACTGGGTAAAGTAGGGCTAAAAACCTTTATCCTCTATATGGCGACCAGCGTAGTGGCTATTACACTTGGCCTAGTCATAGCGTCTTTATTTGGTTTAGGCAAAGGCGTTCATGCCGTAACCTCTAGCGTATTTACGGCTCCTCCAGCACCATCGCTCAAAAGTGTGATATTGGATATGTTTCCAAGCAATCCATTACGCGCATTAGCTGAAGGCAAAATGCTGCAAATCATCGTCTTTTCTTTATTGCTAGGAACCTCATTGAAAGCCGCTGGCGCACCTGGCAAACGCGTGTCAGAAATATTCACTGATCTCAATCACGTCATCATGAGGTTAATCATAACCGTCATGAAAGTAGCGCCTTACGGGGTTTTTATGCTGGTGACACATTTATTTGCCAAAATGGGATTTGGCCTAGCTGGTGATTTGGTCATTTATTTTTTCAGCATGATACTCATTTTGCTGACCCATCTGGTTATCACCTATTCATTACTGCTGACCTTTGTTGCACGTTTAAACCCTATACCCTTCTTTAGAAAAATGTACCCCGCGCAATTATTTGCCTTTAGTGTGTCCAGTAGTAATTCCTCTATTCCTGTTGTGTTGGAAACAATGGAGCAGAAGATGGGGGTTAAAAATTCTATTGCTGCATTTGTGATTCCACTAGGCGCTACCATTAACATGGATGGCACCGCTATCATGCAAGGCGTTGCAACGGTTTTTATCGCTAACGCTTATGGTTTTCATCTTGGCATCACTGGATTTTTAGTTGTCATCGGCATGTCAACATTGGCCTCTATTGGTACCGCTGGTGTACCCAGTATGGGCCTCATTACTTTAGCCATGGTGCTAAAACAGGTAGGCTTACCGGTAGAAGGTATTGGTATGATTATCGGTGTTGATCGCCTATTGGATATGATTCGCACAGCAGTGAATATTACTGGCGACTCTGTAGTAACTGTAGTCGTCGCAAAATCAGAAAAAAGCTTGGATACCGATATCTATAATGACCCTGAACGCTAGGGAGTGGTGTCTTTTTCCCACACCACCTGGCGATCATCATCTTCCAGAGCAAGCAACGCCGTATGATATTTATTGTGCAACTTATTTCGTCTCATTCATCTGCATAACGTAAAAACGGATTATTAGGCAAATAACTTCCTGATGCAGCAAAAAGGCTGTCGAAGGGCCCCAAGTAGATTGACAAATTTACCAGGGGCCCGAACGTTTTTTAATAAGCGTTAGCTGGCCTACCATTTAGTTAGCCCATGAACTTTTTTTCCTAAATCGCTAAGCTCTTTTACGTCGGCATTGGCTAACATTTTTTTTACTGCAGCACGTCTTAAATTGGCGCGACCTGGCTCCAGGCTTGAAGCGGGAAACATTTTTATAAACTGAGAGTACCTAAAATTACCGGAATTATTAGGTGCAGAACCATGCGGACTTAATTGTGACCAGAAAACCAGTGAGCCTGCTCTTGCTGTAACACGGGTTGCCAGCCTATGGATATCTTCGTTCCCCTCTTCTGGAAGCACGCAAAATTTATTTTCATCGCCAAACTGCTTGCGCCATAATTCCAACTTTTGCTTAGTGACTTCTGCAAGTCGAGCGTGAACACGTGGACAAACATGAAATCCACCATCTTCATCACGATTATCGGCTAGATTGATCAATCCTTGAATATGAACTTTCTTACCGTATGCTGTTGCTCGGCTGCCCACGACATTATTTTCTAAAATAAAATCCAAAGGTGCTTCATAAGTTAAAGAATTTACAAGGTCTTCATCTTTATGTGCATCGGGTGATTCATACCAGTAAACTGGATTCATATCCAAGTGTACGTTTCGAGTTGTTTTCCATTCCGGATGTTCAATGGTGGGCCTGAAAATCCCGAATCGATCGATATTAGTAAGCAATTTTTTATCGGACAAAAGAACGCTTGCAACATGATGGATTTTAGCATTCGATCTATTGCGAACAAATTGTGGCTTCACAACACAACTACCACCACTAATACCTTCACCACGCATCCCTGGCCAGTGTTTTCCCCAAGTCTGAATATCGTCACGCTTCACCATGCCCCGACTCATTGCACACTGGGTTTCCCAGATTTCATCGATGGTTGCCTGACACTCTTGTTGATTCAGCACGTCTCTAACTACAACAAAACCAAACACGTCAAAAAATTGTTGAATACCGCTATAATCATTTGCGTCATAACTTATGATGTAACCATCCGCGTCAACGGGTACAGCCAGGTTAAGCTCTACAGCTGTCATAAATAGCTCTTCGTTCACCTGGCGTATAGCCAATGAGTTTTTATTGGCACGATATTGGTGATAATTGGCCAATATTTTTTTATTATTCAAACCAAGAATGGCTTCCTCATCACCAGGCAATGGATTTTCAGCTAGCACTTCTAGGGCAGATTTTCCGACAGATGGTACAACATATTCAAGATTCAATCCCTGTGCAACTGTATTGTATAATTTTTTATAATCATGTGCTTGTGCGGCCTCGATCAAATCGGCATATTTTTGCTGAGTGACTTTCGTATTAACGAATAATCTTTTTAACATGTCGTAGTTCCCCGTAGGCTGATTTACGATTAATCAAGCCGGCATTATACCTGAGCATTATGCATAATGCAAATGCTATGTATTAATAAACTATAGATTCTTCCGCATAATCCTAACAAGTGCACATGTTAGTGTGCTAGGTTTGGCAGGTTACAGCCCATGGGGTATGCTTCTATGGCTCAATACTGCCAATGACACAATCTGGAGATGAAAGCGCCAGAGCTGGCAGCCTCGCTATCACTTTCACAGTTTTGCCTAATTCGAGTTGTGTCAAGGGGATCTAATCCGTAATTTGATATTGTCTTACTAATAGGGGCGACATACAATGAAATGTAGCGAGAAATTCCTTGAAAATATCTAATTTCACCCATATGTAGTGAAAATGGCTTGACATCCATACAGAATTTTGGTTAAATATGCTTCCAGATAGTCTAGTGATGTAACATGCTGAACAGTTTCGGTTATAGGAGTAAATAAATATGAGGCAATCAGACATAGAGATTTTACAGCGGGTTCGGGACAACGACCCTGATCTAGAGGTCGTGTTTTTTGAGACGGATGAATATTCCCCCTATCCCGGATTAGAACTTATTAAAAGCCTTGTTGATGCGCTTAATGAAAATAAATTTGTTACGTGCTTGAGCCTTGACGGCAATTACATAAAAGACGAAGATGCTGTTGAACTAGGTCGTATAAGATGTCCTACACTAAAGGAGCTATCTCTTCAAAATAACAACTTAACAAGCAAAGGTGTTATTGAGATTGCTAAAATTCCGCAGCTGAGAATAATCAATTTAAGTTATAATGGGATAGACGACGAAGGCGCTTTAGCCTTATCAAGTTTGTCATCCTTAGAGAAACTTTATATTGATTTTAATTCGATTGGAAATAAAGGGGTGGAAGCACTACTCAAAAATAGTAGCATAAAAAAGCTAAAAATGGAGGGGAATCTTTTTGATGAGACAGGGTTGGAGAGTGTTTTCAATAATTTTACACTTTTTTCAATTAACGCTAGAAACAACAATGTTTCACGGGAATATAATCAAAAGGCTAAAGATCATGTCAAAGCTCAGAAAGCTGAGAAACCTCCGCATAAACAGCCGGGGAAGTGTATAATATGTTAGGGCTCTAACAGGGAGATGATTTTTATCGGAAAGTTGGCATTCCAGACATCGAGCAAGTAGAACACTCTACTATAATCATTATTTCTTAAGCTTCTGACCGGTACTTGTTCCGATATCGTTCTTTGGATCTGATGTTTTTTTCGGTCTCATCCATGATAAAATATTCGGGCTTTTTTTGCTTTTTTCTTGCTTCAACACTTCAACTCCCACAGCCTTGCTTTGATCTGATGTCTTGCCTTGATTCATCCATGATAAAATAGTGGGTTTTCTTTTGCCCTGAACTTGGTTTACCATTTTATCGAGTGCAGAGCTAAATGTCGCAGACAAATCCTTTGTAGCCAAAATTTCCTTTTGGTATAAGCCAAATCCTTTTTGAATATCGTCTTGCTTAATCAAATTAGCGAGCTCTTTATATTCAACTTCATTAGAAGCAAATGCAAGCAGATGTATTGCTCTAGACAATTGCTCTGTTGGATCTATTTTATTAGCAATAGCATGCATGCCCGTAACGAGTTCCTGTTTCCAGGTTTGGCATTCATAAACCACAATATCACTTGTAGCAATTGCTTCACTATAGGACTGATCGCCAGTAGCCCCACCAAAATTCCCGCCAATTTTACGTAAATTTATGGCTTCTCCAGAAGACACTGTACCGGTATGTACAATACGATACACGGGTCCTTCACGATTAGTTTCGCCAATTATTTCAGGTTCCTCGCCAACACGTTCATAAATAACTTTGGAAAAACCCTTATCTAATGGCGATGGCTTTGCCATTAATGCTTTAATCATCTTCGTCTTGTTTTTAAGTTCGCCCATGATTATTACATCTGAATTTTTATCAGGGGCTACAATTTCCTTATGAACTGAAAATAACCGCTCGGCATTATCGTGACTATAGCTCACTGTTATATTGGTTTGCGTAAGGTACGCCTCAGGATCTTTAGCGCCTCGAATTACATCCCCTGTAATGGGTAACCCTTCACGAAATAGTGTATTAACTTGATATTGGTTATTAATATTAAAGACAGCATCACTCTTATTCAAGAATATTCCTGATTTACCTTCGCCCAACCCTGTTGGCATTGGTACAATGTTTTCGAATTCTTTCATCTTCAAAGCGTCTATCATGACGTCCATGTGCCATGACGCATTAAAATCATATTCTAATGACAACATAATTGGAGTATCTTTTTTAGCCGCTAGAGATGCCACTTCATCAGCTTGCATGGTTAGCACCGGCCCAACGATAATGATATCGCCCTTTCTGCCAGATTCCATGAATGTATCAAGTGGTGTTACATGGATTGAATTATTTTTGTTGAAACTCGCGACGTCTGAAGTACCCTTCGGCTTCAGCTGCAATTTCTTTGTAGGAGAGGTAACAAATTCTATCATTGCATCAGGATATTTTGCATGGACTTCGGCAGCTAATTTTTTGCCGAAGTTCAAATCCCCCAAACCATTGCTGTATCCTGAATAAATTATTACTCTCATCGAATAGCCTCCCCCAAATCATGCTACTAGCTTGTTTTTGATCTTATTGGCCCTGTGTTCTAATCAGGTATTCAACCTTATTGTGCGCAGGTGCTCTATTAATACTTGTGGCCTCCTTGTACTCTTTCGCCCACTATTGCCAGCAGAGCCTTTGCATATCCCTCATTGTAAGTATAGTATATTTCATTAAAAATACCATTTCCACATTAGCTTCTATTGGTACCGCTGGTGTACGCAGTATGGGCCTCATTACTTTAGCCATGGTGCTAAAACAAGTAGGCTTACGGTAGAAGGTATTGGTATGATTATCGGTGTAGATCACCTATTGGATATGATTCGTACAGCGGTGAATATTACTGGCGACTCTGTAGTAACTGAGTCGTCGCAAAATCAGAAAAAAGCTTGGATACCCATATCTATAATGACCCTGAACGCTAGGAAGTGGTGTCTTTTTCCCACACCACCTGGCGATCATCATTTTCCAGAGCAAGCAACGCTGCATGATATTTAGCGTGCAACTTATTTCGTCTGATTTTGAGAGTGGGTGTTAGCAACTCGTTTTCAGGAGTCCAGGTTTCTGCGACTATGTAAACCTTAGTAATATGCTCAGGCTTGCTGAGCGTTGCATTCACTTTTTTCAAACCAACAATAATGTCAGAACAAATAGCATCTTTATCCTTTTTTTCTGCTGTCGCAGAGAGCTTTGCCAACAAAGCAGGCTGCTTTAAATCAGTACCAATTAAGCAACACTGTTCCATATCAGGGTTATGTATAAATTCTAATTCGATGGGCGCTGGGGCGATAAAAACACCTTTGGCTGTTTTGAATTGGTCATTTAATCGACCCGTGATAAATACATAGCCTTCACTATCGATTTCAGCACGGTCTCCACTATGCAAATAGCCTTCATCATCAATGACTTCATGCGTAGCTTTCTCATTTTGAAAATACCCATCCATTAAGCAAGGTGAGCGAATCAACAATTCATTAGTATCACTCAGCTTAAGTTCGACGTTGTCTCGTGCCAAACCAACAGACCCTAGCTTCTTGTGACTAGGCATATTAATCGTTGCATAAATAAAATTTTCTGTTTGGCCATAGCCCTCGTAAATGCAAATGCCTAATTTTTCATACCAGGTCAGTATTGCAACAGAAAGGGGAGCAGAACCCGATGCACATAAAATTGTATCAGCCAACCCAAGCTGTTGCTTTATTTTTCTTTTCAGCAACCATGAGATAAGCGGTATTTTCAGCAACAAGGTTAATTTCTTTTGTGGCACTTTTTTAAGAATACCCGCTTGAAAGACCTGCCATATTCTCGGCACACCAACAAAAAACGTCGGAGCAGCTTCACGTAAATTATCTGGAAAAGTCTCTATTGATTCAGCAAATGAAACAGTTGTCTCAAAGAATAAGCTCCAAAATTCAATGGCAATGCGCTCAAAACAATGCGCCAGAGGCAAATAACAAAACAGACTCCTCTTATCGGGGATCTGCCATTTTACGGTGTCTTGCAACCAGATTTTCATTGCAGTATCAGCCTTACCAAAGGTATAAACTGCACCTTTAGGCGCTCCAGTAGTGCCTGATGAATAAATGATAGTGAAAATGTCATCCGGTTTAGGAAAATAATTTTGAGTCAAAGGTTGATGGTTTGTTAAGATATCATACCACTGATGTTTTACCGGCATAACGTTTTTATAGGGAAAAGCGATACACACCAAATGATCTGGAATAGCCTCTTGCTGCTCCTCCCAGTTATCGAGTTTGCCAACAAAGATAGCTTTAACATCAGCGTGTTTGAGAATATATTGGATATCTTGTTTGTTTTGATTATAGTAAAGTGGAACCGATACATACCCAGCCAGTGCAATAGCAAAATCCGCAATAAACCAATGCGCACAGTCTTTAGACAGTATGGCAATACGATCGCCTTGGCGCAATTTGAGCGTCTGCAAAAATGACGCCATACGACGCGTTTGATCCATGACCTGTCGCCATGTAAAAGTGCGCAGCTTGCCATCTATTGGCTGACGCAGGTAGATCCTCTCAGGATTATTTGCTTCGTGAGCGTATAACTGAGCCAGTGGGAACAGCGGTTGTTGCGAGGTTTGGTCCATTTCAATAGTCCATAGTGTGTCCGTTGTACTAAGTATAGCAACACTGTGTGATTCTGCCAGTGATGGTCGTTAAGTGGGTTTGACCATGATAGGGGGAAGCGAGATACCGTCTATCAGTAGAACAGCCTATGGTTGCTTCTCTGTATCTCGCCCCACCCAAGATAAGTTTGACATGCCAGTTTACATATTTTAGCATCAAATGAGATGGCAACCGATCACGTACTAGACTAAACTAACAAATATCAAGTCGATATCTAATCAATCTCAATGTTTGGGGGCTGTTTGATGAGATCCAATGATATTCGGTCTAAGTGAGGTGAGCCTGGGTGCTCTAAGCAAGTTGTCTTTTTTAAAAGGGTGTGGTTTTTATGTCAGATATTGAAGAGCTTATTGCAAGGGTAGTGAAATTCCGTGACGAACGTGACTGGAAGCAGTTTCATAACCCGAAAGATTCAGCTATATCGCTTTGTCTTGAGGCGGCCGAAGTTTTAGAACACTTTCAATGGAAAGACAAAACCGAAACCGATGTATATCTCATCAAAAACAAGCAGGAAGTTTCAGAAGAGCTCGCAGATGTGTTGTATTGGGTACTTTTGATGTGCAATGACTTGCAAGTTGACATCACCAAAACATTTCTAGAAAAGCTCGATAAGAATGGAAAGAAATACCCCATTGAAAAGTCTAAGGGAAATCATAAGAAATATACCGAGCTTGAAGAATGATTGTTTACTCAGCGACCAAAAAACGTTTCCTTCAAGACGTCCTAGATAATAATATCGCTGAAAAAGTACTTGAGAAATTTATAAAAACCCTTGGACACTCTACTGCAAAAAATGAAATTCAATCGTGGCAAAACTCGGCCCAATTTATGTATAAAATTCTCGAAGATCCAGAAATACCTGATGAGTCCTCGATCGCTCTTGAATATCAAATCGCTCTAACGTCAAGAAGAATTGACTTTATCATTGCCGGAACTGATGCTTGTGATGTTGAAACCGTGGTAATAATAGAGCTGAAGCAATGGCAAACAGCGAAAATAACGCCACTCGATGGTATAGTAGAGACTTTTGTGGGTGGCAAAAGCAGAGAAGTTGCGCACCCATCTTATCAAGCATGGTCATATGCCGCATTAATTGAGGATTTCAATGAGACGGTGCAAGATGATAAGATAAGTCTCAAGCCATGTGCTTACTTACACAATTACACTCCTGACGACGTCATCACAAACTACTTCTATCATGAATATACAGATAAAGCACCCATTTTCCTTAGAACAGATGCTATTAAGCTGCGAAATTTCATTAAGAAATTCATTAAAAATAAAGACAATACTGCAATTCTGACTCGCATTGATAAAGGTAAACTACACCCATCTAAAAATCTCGCAGATAAGTTGGATTCCTTACTGCAAGGTAACAAAGAATTCATTATGATTGATGACCAAAAGTTGGTATATGAAACTTGTATGAAACTCGCCCGCGAAAGCACTCCTGAAAATAAAAATGTCCTTATTATAGAGGGCGGCCCTGGCACCGGAAAATCAGTCGTAGCCATCAATCTTCTAGTAGATATCACAAAGCTAGAGAAAGTAGCCCAATACGTTACTCGCAACTCAGCACCCAGGTTAGTCTATGAAAGCAAGTTGACTGGCACCTTCAAAAAATCACAAATCACAAAATTATTCTCTAGCTCCGGCAGCTATCATGATGTAGAAAATAACATTTACGATGTCCTTATCATAGATGAAGCTCACCGCCTAAACGAAAAGTCTGGGATGTTTCAGAATATTGGCGAAAACCAAGTGAAAGAGCTTATTGAAGCGTCCAAGCTAAGTATTTTTTTCGTCGATGAAGACCAGAGAGTCACCTTGCAGGATATAGGAAACAATGAAGAAATTAAAAAATGGGCAAGTAAGGCAGGTGCCACAGTGCACAATTTTGAACTTATATCTCAATTTCGCTGCAATGGCTCAGATGGCTACTTAGCATGGCTAGATAATATCCTACAGATTCGTGAAACTGCTAACTTTAATTTTCATGATTTTAACTATGAATTTCGTGTACTAAGCTCTCCAACTGATCTCCATGAACTGATTTATGAGAAAAATAAAATCAACAACAAAGCCCGTATGGTCGCAGGATATTGTTGGAAATGGCAGAGCAAAAAGGATCCAATGTTATATGATATCATTTTCCCTCAATATAACTACAGTGCGAAATGGAACTTAGATACAGATGGCATGCTATGGATCGTAAAGCCAGGCTCTGTAAATGAAATCGGCTGCATACACACTTGCCAAGGTCTTGAAGTAGATTACATAGGGGTAATAATTGGTCCTGACCTGGTTGTTAGAGATGGCAAAGTGATTACCGACGCAACAAAACGAGCAGGATCTGACAGATCAGTTCATGGATACAAAAAGCTGCACAAGGAAAATCCCGTCAAAGCAGAAGCGCTCGGTGATATAATCGTAAAAAACACATACCGCACGCTCATGACACGTGGTCATAAGGCCTGTTATGTGTTTTCCAATGATCCAGAAACGCAGGAGTATATTGAAGAGCTTGTTGCATGAAAAATATTTTCCGCCATAATGCTTTTGCGCCAGCTGGGCGTAACATACTAAATAGTAACCGCATCACGTAAAAACCAAGAAAAAGGAACTGTTTCATAAATGCAGACATGGTGATTAAATCAAAAAATTCAACTGCGACGTTATTTATGACCATTCATGGTGCACCAGAAATTCGCTAGGCACAAGCTCTGTTTGGCTTGTTGAGCCATACACTCATCACTTTATTAAGGGGAGGCTCTGGCTTTTAGGGGGCTAGTCTACCTGCCGCGACAGAGCTATACACTTTTATCGCTTATATGTAAGCGTTTAATATCTCTTAGTGATATCCTCATCTTTTATATTGAATAAAACAGATAACTTTTCTGTCTTACTATCACCGAACAAAAAATACGGTTCTTTGCTTTCATCGAGCCAAATGATTAGATCAATAAGTGAACGATCACTTTTGATTCGACCTTCAGATACTTTTTTATAAATTCCATATATCCCTCCATCATCAGTATAAAAATTACCCGTCACCGTTGAGATTAAATCACGATGGTCGCAGGTTGAATTTTAATTGTAAAATCCTATTACATTGAAGAACTCCCTGTTAGGATTAACGGTTTTCAATTGCTTTGTTGCGTTGTGTATATGTGTTGAGATAGTATTGTAAATTGGATCTTTGCTGAGTCCACTGCATAGGTTTAAGTCTATATCAATATTTTTTACTTCGCAGTAAAAACGTATCCGACTATCTTTTTTAACAACAAAATCGGGTGATTTACTGCCACCTTCTTTAAGTCTTTCTGGCTCAAGGCCATAATGGATAAATAGTTCAAGAAATTTATCTTCAGATATCATTTGCATATGCCCTGAGTGAGACTCATAAGTGTTCAATTTAGCAAAAGAGTAAAGATAAAGCAAATTTCTTTCTATAGGATTTAGCAGCATTGTAGTTAGGGGGGCAGCCCAATAGTAACAGACTGGAACAACTATTATTGTACTTTAATGACTACAACGTAAATCGGTCATATAAAGCAATTAACATGGATAAAGCAAGTTTCTTTCTGTAAATTGTGATTCACTCTTTGCATCCAGTTAAAAAGTTAAATACCGAATTCCAGTCTGCCACTCATCAGCAATTTCAATTAAAATCGCTGACACCAACCTTTCACAAGACTCAGTATTTGGAAAAACACTAACGCTACGTGTGCGCCGGCGGATCTCTCTATTTATCCGCTCCACCAAATTACTCGTCCTTATTCGCTGGTGATGCTCACGCGGAAATTGAAAATAATTGAGACTCTCAGGCACATTTTCTTCCATCCAGGTACTCAGCTTAGGCATTTCTTTTTCGTATTTTTTCACGGCATCATTCAGTAATTGCTTTGCCGTGCAATCATCTGGCGCCGTTAATATTGACCTTATGACGTTAGCAACCTCTCGCTTTTTCGATTGTTTGGTCACATAGCTTTGAGCATTTTGCTGAAGATGGAATTGGCATCTTTGCCATGGGATGCCGGGGAGAACCGCTTTTCGAGCGGCTTTTAAACCTGAGTGAGCATCGCTGATGATAAGTTCAACGCCATGCATACCTCGTTCTTGTAATTGACAGAGGAACTCCCGCCAGTGAACTTCGTGTTCTGACAATGATACCGAAGGGCCTAAAATGTCGCGTTTACCAGCATCATCGACGCCCGCCGCAATAAGAATGGCGCAATCTCTAACATGTCCACCATATCTCATTTTCTGGTACTGAGCATCTAAATAGAGGTAGCGATAGCTCTTTAAGGGGCGAGTTCGCCATTTTTCCAGTTCCTCATCAAGCAATTTGGCCGCTTGGCTAACTTCCGTTGAGGTGATCTCAAAGCCACAAAGCTCTTCCATAACATGTTTCACTTTCCGAGTAGAAATCCCTTGAAAATACATTTCAGCTATAACCAGCTTTAATGCTCGCTCTGAGCGCATCCCGCGCTCCAAACACGTTGGGTAAAAGTCACTCGACCTTGTTTGAGAAATTTGCAAAGAAAGCTTGCCAATACGAGTTTTCATTTCCTTTGACTTAAAGCCATTGGCATAGTCTCTTCTATCTGCTGTCCGCTCATAAGGTTCTGCTTGGATATGCCGTTGCCGCTTCAAAACCATGGCTTGGTTGATCACGGCAGTAAGTACTTCGGGCAAACCTTCGAGCCCTTTTTCAATCAATAGTTCCATTGGATCCGTTTCTGGATTATCATTTACGCGATAGGCCATGAGATTACTCCTTTGTGTAGTTTAGCGATTAACAAAGAGTAAATCGTGGCTTATCACTTATCAAGCCATCTTCAATTTACAGAAACTATTGTGCACTACCCATGTAAGGAGTGTGACAATGTGTAGGTATATACTTACCTGGATAATGGGTAATAACCACTTGATGTGTGTATACTTTAAAGAGATAATGACAGTTCAAAATTAGATAGGATTAGTCTAAGTAACATACCTACACTATTTTTGGCGAAGAGAAAGAATTTAAATGTCTATGGGAGATAACGATGCAAGACGATAGAAAATATAGTGAAGCTTTAGAGTTGGATGAAAACGGAGATTTGAATGGCATCGGAAAGCAAGTCAAAAACCAAATTTCATCAACAGATGGAAATTTTTTTCAACAGCCCAGAACTGAAACCTGTGATAGATATGATTTTCTTTATAAAGTTATTCTTTTTGGAAAAGTGCGTGATGGCATGAAAAGTCGAGTGATTTCTGCAATGACTGATGCTCCACTAGATTCACAAAAAACAATCGGAGTCGACTTCAGAATTAAAACTATGCAATTTTATGGCATGGGAGTATTTAAAGTTCAACTTTGGGATACAGCTGGGCAAGAAGTGTTGTCTAGTATGGTGGCGCGGTACTTTAAGGGCGCAAAAGCAGTGATTGTCGTAGTGGATCTCGCTGATGAAAAGACGCTAGAATATGCGCAATCTCAATTGCGTAACCTCAAGGAAAAAGGCTTGTTTAATGATAATGTAATCGTCAATCTCATTATTAATAAT
>JBGSSQ010000224.1:0-2505 GCA_041736975.1 Gammaproteobacteria bacterium | reverse complement strand
CGATCCCAACAAACAACTTGAGCAAACGATGTTTGTGGGGCAGGTATCGGTACTGCATGTTTGGGCGAGTTGGTGTAGCACCTGTAAGAGCGAGCATCCGTTATGGGTAGATCGTGCGAAGGATGGCTCATTTGTCTTGTATGGGCTGTTGTTTAAAGATGCTCGTTACTCGGCACAAGCTTGGCTCAAGCAGCGAGGCAACCCTTATCGGCAGATTATCAATGATGAATTTGGACGGCTTGGCATGGATTTGGGGATATCGGGTACCCCAGAAACCTTCATTATCGATGCTAAAGGCGTTATTCGCTATAAGCTATCAGGTCCTATTGATCAGCGAGTATGGACGCAAGAGTTATTACCCCGTCTTAAGGCGCTGCAACAACAAGAGGGCGGTCATGCGGCTATCTAACATCAACTTTACCCAGCCGCTTTGTGTCAAGCCATCAAGTTTTTTATTGATGCTGCGTGTAAAGTTCAGCAAGTCACCGAGAATGGCTGCTCGCTGGATGTTGTTGAGCTTACTATTTTGGTTGAGTACCGGCTTTGCTGTGGCTGACCTTTACCCGTTTGAGTCAGCAGATGAGCATGCCCAGTTCTCCCGCTTAACACAAGAAGTGCGATGTTTAGTGTGTCAAAACCAATCCATTGCCGACTCTAATGCCGGCTTTGCTGAAGATTTACGTGCTGAAGTTTATCGATTAGTGCGGCAGCATCAAACCGATCAGGGGATTAAGGCGCATTTACAGCATCGTTATGGTGCGTATGTTTTATTTAACCCACCGTTGAGTCGTTATACCTGGGTGTTATGGCTGGCGCCAATCGTGTTGCTATTGCTAGGTTTTGCTGGCGTATTCTGGGTGGTTTATAGGCAATCGGTAGGAAAAATATGACATTTGGCTTAATACTTGCGGGCTTATGTGCCCTAGTGCTTCTAGTCCTTTTGGCACCCTCCTTCAGTGGGCGTAACAGTGTGAGTTTGCCGAGAGGGCGCTTGCTGGTACTGGGGGTTGTGTTATTCGTTACCTTATTTTCTTTGCTTCTCTATGCGTATTGGGGGGCTTATTCAAGGGTACAGCAAGCTGAAAATGTGGCTACACGTGTGGCTGAAGTCAGAGCCAGTATTGGGCAAACAGGTTCAAGACAATCGTTGATAGATGATTTTGAGCGGCATTTGAAGCGCCAGCCTCAAGATGCTAAAGCTTGGTATTTATTAGGGAAATTAGCCTTAGGTGATGGTCAAGTGAAAAAAGCTGTTTGGGCGTTACGAGAATCCACGAAAATTAAGGGCTCTGACCCAGAGTCCTTATTAGCCTTAGCTGAAGCACTTTACATGGATCACCACAATGAATTAACCCCCGAATCACAACAGTTACTGGAAAAAACCCTTAAACTAAACCCTGACTCAACAGAAGCATTGAATTTATTAGCGATTTATGCATATAATGAGGGCCAGTATAATCAAGCAGTTATCTATTTTGAGCGGCTTTTGCCATATTACTCACCTGAAAGCGAAGAGGGTGTGCGGCTGCTGGAGATTATTGCTCGAGCGCAAAAGTTGAGTGAAAAAACAGACGGCTAAAAACGCTGTTTATATAGAATAGTGTGAAATGGTGAAATGGTGAAATGGTGGAATTGACGATGGATCTTGGTATAAAAAAAGAATTTTTAGGCAGCAATGATTTCAGTGACCTAGCCAAAGAGCTCAGGAGGAATCCTGATTGGCTTGTACCAGCAAAAATTGTCGAGAATGTCTATAAAGACCAGCGCATCATGATGGATTTGTGCGAATTCAAAATCTGCCAAGTGAAAGAAAGGCTTGCTAGTTCAGCATTCGATTGGGTGGATGCCTCAAATGAAATCTCCATACATGAAGTATTTGTCATGCAAACAGTAAAGGCACTCAGAGAAATTGAAAAATCAGTAGCAAACCAAACAAATAAGGCTTTAGAAGATACCCTGAAACTTTTTCCTTTTTCTCTAAATGCAAAAAATGCCATTCGTTCGCCTTTGTTAATTAAAATTGAAACCATTGAAGAACAGCTGCTATTAGCACAATCAGGGTGTGATAACCCGAGGGTTACAGAGGATTCTGTGTATTTTGCTCGAGCGATTCATTACTTAATGCCCAAAGAGTCGCCCCCACTAACGGGCAATTGGTTACAGCCCCCTCAAGGAATTTTGGAAGAGTTGATTAAATTGCTGCACAGTAATCCTATGCGTTTGGGGTTTTTACCAAAAGAAAATGACGATTTGATTCAGTATCTAGGCTCAACTTTTTATGAAACCCCCAGTGTTGCCGGCAATGCACTCCTTTATAAACTCAGGCAGTTTGTATTATATTGCTCAATCTATCCGAAGCTATTCTCCACAGTACCTATAGACTCTTTTTATGATTTTATGACAGTGATAAAGTTACGTCTGGCTGTTCAAACAGCCTTAAAAGAGTCTACGAATGATGATAAAACAAAAGTAGCACACTTGCGAAAGCAACTACACCCAATCTAC
>JBGSSQ010000209.1:0-8249 GCA_041736975.1 Gammaproteobacteria bacterium | reverse complement strand
CTTGTCCAGTACTGCTAAAGCCCCTCTATAATATCGTTGAAAAACCCAATTGTTCCGCGCAATCGTGCGAAAAAGGACATAAAAGAATTCAAGGTATAAAAAAACTGTATCAGTCTATTAAGTATACATTCTCTGCACCCTTTAGTCTTGTTGAAACAATTGGACTAGCAAGTGGTTTATGGATGGGCCTGAGAAGTTTTATGCCTACCACTTCAGCTGCTATCGAATCTGCATTTAAGCGAAGCCTGCAACCGACATATTCATTAAGGCCAGATATTCAATCTATTCCTTTTGAACAACAGGTCGCATTTGCTGCTGGTGCGCTAAAAATGATGGGGCTTACTGAGAACTTTGCACAACTGATTGTGTTTTGTGGTCATGGCAGCACAACGCAAAATAATGCTTATGCAACAGCACTAGATTGTGGTGCTTGTGGTGGTCGTCATGGTGCACCGAATGCGCGCATTATTGCGGACATCCTTAATAAAAATACAGTCCGCGATGAACTGAAGAAACAGGGTATTGCTATACCTGAAGACAGCCTTTTCTTGGCAGCAGAGCATAACACCACCACAGATCAAGTGGAAATATACAATGATGACTCAGCTAAGAGTTTTCATGCTCAAATAATGTCTTTGCAGCAAA
The DNA here is from genome assembly GCA_041736975.1 of Gammaproteobacteria bacterium. Lineage (GTDB taxonomy): Bacteria > Pseudomonadota > Gammaproteobacteria > JAIEPX01 > JAIEPX01 > JAIEPX01. Next base: position 7,604 of record JBGSSQ010000209.1, on the reverse strand, counting down.
ATCTCGATAACGCCCGAAATGAAAACAGCTTGTGGCGCAGTGGAGAAATGGGTGTAACCACAACAGCTAAAAAGGCAAAATACGCAACAGCTTCACGCGCAAAGGACTGGGCACAGGTACGACCAGAGTGGGGTCTGGCAAGAAATGCTGCCTTTATTGTTGGGCCAAGATGGCTCACCAAAAATAGCAATCTTGATGGCCGTTGTTTTTTGCATTCTTATGAGTGGCAAAAAGATACGGATGGCAAGTCACTTACCACAATTCTTACCGCACCAATGGTAGTGGCGCAGTGGATTAACGCTCAATATTTGTTTTCAACCCTGGATAACGTTGCTTTCGGGGCTGGAAGCAAAATCACAAAAAATGTTACCAGTAAAATTGGTATCATGCAGGGTAATGCTAGCGATCTCATGCATGGGTTGCCGCTACAATCAGTGTATAGCTCAGATAGTCAGCCTTATCACCAGGCTTTAAGGCTGACGGTAATTGTCTATGCGCCAATGTCAATTATTGACTTGATTATCAACCAAAACGAGATTTTGCGGAAGTTATTTGTGAATGGATGGGTTCATCTGATTTCTTATGATCCACAACGAAATCAAAAGTTTAGCTTAAAAAGGGATTTAACATGGCACAAACTAGCATAGCCAATAAAAGCCGATCGCTCTATGCAGGAAGTTGTCTAGTATTAACTACCAAGCACCAAAAATCGCTCGCTATTGCTGGACCTTTTGAAAAAATCCTCGGTGCTTCTGTGCTGGAGTATGTGGCTGATACAGATCTACTTGGTACTTTTTCTGGGGATGTTCCGCGTGTTGGTACAATACTAGAAACAGTCAGAAAAAAGTGCGAATGGAGTTTAAAAAACACAAAGGCTGAGCATGCATTGGCTAATGAGGGTAGTTTTGGACCGCATCCTTCTATTCCTTTCTTGCCGTGTGATCATGAGGTTTTATATTTCATAGACCTTAAACTTGACTTTCACCTGCATATGTCGGTGATCAGTGAAAAAACTAATTATAATATGCAATCCTTAGACTCTATGGAGGAGTTGCAAAGATTTGCAAAAAAAACTCTCTTTCCTACACACGCATTGATTGTTAGGCCTGATGACAATCAACATAAAAAGCATATTTTTAAAGGTATTAATACAGCCAATATGCTTAAGGATGCATTTCAGCAAGCAATGAAGCGCTCAACTACAGGTAAAGTGTGGGTTGAAACAGATATGCGCGCCAATATGAACCCAACACGTATGTTTGTTATTGAACAACTTGCTGAAAAACTTGCCAATAGACTTGCCGCTTTGTGTGATAAATGTGGTCATCCAGGTTGGGGTAAAACCCAGATAGCAAAAGGATTAGAATGTGAAAATTGTGGCAGTGAATCGGAATTATGTAAAGCAGAGATTTATGGTTGCGTCAAATGTGATCATCGAGAAAATATGCCTCCTTCACATAACTTGCTCTATGCTGATCCTGCTAACTGTTCATACTGTAATCCTTAGGATGTAAAATGCAGCCAAACACAAAATTATTAACCGCTGAAAAAGAAGAGGATATCTTAGAAGTGATATCTATTCTAGCAAGAGGCGAAGTAGTTGCGATACCAACAGAAACAGTTTATGGCCTAGCTGCCGATGCAAAAAACAACAATGCTGTCAAAAAACTGTTCAAAGTAAAGAATAGACCATTTTATCATCCTTTAATTGTGCATATTAGCGCATTTGAAAAGTTATCAGAATGGGCAAAAGATATTCCGCCAGCTGCTGAAATCCTAGCAAAACAATTTTGGCCTGGCCCGATGACCTTGCTGCTAAAGAAACATGATTCAGTGAATAATGTTGTTACAGGTGGCTTACAAACAATAGCGATTCGTATTCCAAAAAATCAAGCGATTCTGCAAATATTGGATGCATTAGACACGGGTTTGGCTGCGCCTTCTGCTAATCTACATAAAAGAATTAGTCCTACTACTTCTCAGCATGTCATTTCAGCGCTATCAGGAAAAATAGCCGCTGTTTTAGATGGTGGGCAATGTAGTGTTGGAGTTGAGTCGACTATCATTGATTTAACTAAAAGTAAGGTTACTATATTAAGGCACGGTCCAATAACAAAAAAAATGATTGAAAGTGTTCTGAATGAATCAATAGACTCACCTTTAGTTCACTCAGAAAATGTGCCTGGTAATATGCAATCGCATTATCAGCCTTATACAAAGACCTGCCTAATGAGTTTAGATCAAATAAAACTTGAAATTAATGCAGATCAAAATCAAAACAAATTCTTTGGCGTCATTCACCACTCAGATTGGCATTTTTCTTCTTCTAATTTAATGAAAAAAAAATTGTCTAAAATAAAAAAGAGCTATAGCAGAGAGATCTATAAGGCTTTACATGAGCTTGATAAAGTAAATGCGTACAAAATCTTAGTTGAGTCTCCACCAACCGACGAGGCATGGCAAGATGTTATTGATAGATTAAGTAAGGCTTCAGTAATAGATTGAAAAAAGAAAAGAAAAAAGGGGTCAAATCTTGACAAATATACAAATCGCATAATTAGCCAGATTCAGATTTCATTTGTGTATTTGTCAAGATTTGCCCCATTTCCCACCTTTCCCTTTTGACCTTGTTTACTCAATCAAGAGTGCTATAATGCAACGCTTCACTGCCTTGGATACCAAATGAAGACAAAGCCCAACAGCAATATGGCCCCTGATGCAGCACTAAAAGTGCAGCCCACCCCCTTGCGCAAGCAGATCAAGGAGACGCTCACTGACTATTTTCAGCAACTCGACGGCATGCATCCGGCTAATTTGTATGAATTGGTCTTAGAGGAAGTCGAATTACCTCTGCTGCAGATTGTGATGGATTTTGCCCAAGGCAATCAGAGCAAAGCCGCGGAACATCTTGGTATTAGTCGCGGCACCCTGCGCAAAAAGCTCAAACACTACAAACTTGACCAAGGGTAATCACACTATGGACACCTCCCCCACTATCCGTCGCGCCCTTATCAGTGTGTCGGACAAATCGGGGCTTATCCCCTTTTGTGAGCAACTCAGAGATTTAAATATTGAGATACTCTCCACCGGGGGAACTGCTCAGCTATTAAGAGATCACAATCTGCCCACCATCGACGTCTCTGAAGTCACCGGATTTCCTGAAATCATGGGCGGACGCGTCAAGACCTTACACCCTAATGTGCACGGAGCCCTACTCGCTCGTCTGGAACAAGATCAAGGTGCGTTGACAAGCCATAACATTACCCCCATTGATTTACTGGTAGTGAATTTATATCCGTTCAGCGCAACCATTGCCAATGATCAGTGCTCTCTAGAAACCGCCATTGAAAATATTGATATCGGTGGGCCCGCTATGCTGCGTGCAGGCTCAAAAAATTATCAGCGCGTCACTGTTATTTCTGATGTGGATGATTACGCGGCGGTAGCTAAAGAACTGCACGACAATAGCGGAAAAACCTCCGAAGTGACTCGCTTTAAACTCGCTCAAAAGGCCTTTTCACACACCGCGCAATACGATGCAGTAATTGCTGATTATCTCTGCCAGAAAACCACACCCCCAGCCACTGAGGCTCAGTTTCCAGCTACCTACTCGATAACGTTACACAAAAAGCAAGACTTACGTTATGGTGAAAACCCACACCAAGGTGCCGCATTTTATACCGAAAGTACACCGCCCAAGCACTGCATTGCCAGTGCCAAGCAAATTCAAGGCAAAGCACTTTCCTATAATAATATCGCCGATGCCGACGCCGCTTTAGAGTGTGTTAAAGCTTTGGATCAAATGCCAGCCTGTGTCATTGTCAAACACGCCAATCCCTGTGGCGCCGCCTACGCTGACAATCAGCTGCAGTCTTATCAACGTGCTTTTGCAACAGATCCAACCTCGGCTTTTGGTGGCATCATTGCATTTAATCGAAGGGTCTCTGCCGACACAGCACAACATGTGATAGACAATCAATTTATTGAAGTACTGATTGCACCAGACTACTCTCCAGAAGCACTCAGCATTTTAGCGACCAAACCCAATATACGAGTACTGGCTTGTGGCGACTTTCAACAGGCAGAAACTACAACACTAGATTACAAACGAGTGGCCGGTGGCTTGCTCATTCAAGAAGCCGATGCAATAGGGCTAGACCCTGCGACAATGCGTGTAGTCAGTAGCCGACAACCCAGCGCACAAGAACTCATCGACTTGGAGTTTGCCTGGTGCATCGCCAAATATGTTAAGTCCAATGCAATTGTCTTTGCCAAAAAACAGGCCTCCATTGGTATAGGTGCAGGACAGATGAGTCGCGTGGACAGCACAAAAATCGCTTCCCGCAAAGCCGCTGAAGCCAATTTTGAGGTTAATGGTAGCGTTATGGCTTCCGATGCTTTTTTCCCTTTTAGAGATGCTATTGATGCTGCAGCACAGGCCGGAGTCACCGCTATTATTCAACCAGGTGGTTCAATTCGGGATGAAGAAATCATAGCCGCCGCTGACGCGGCGGGCATCGCCATGGTGTTTACAGGCATTCGGCATTTTCGTCATTAGGCACCACGCCCCATATAATTACCATATGTTGACATCAACCCGTTTTAGGGCTACCATTAGTGGACTAATAACGCATATGGAAGTCGCTGATGATTTTAAATCGCAAGTTAATTTTAGATCTACCGACAGGCCAATCGGCGTTCCTGTGGGGAGCTAGGCAAACGGGTAAGTCAACCTACTTGAAATCGCATTACAAGCAATCGGTCGTCTATGACTTACTGCAAACCCATGAATTAAGTCGACTCACCAAAACGCCATCGTTGTTACGAGACGAGGTGTTAGCGTTGACAACTGAACAAAAAAAACACCCCATAATTATCGATGAAATTCAAAAAGTTCCAGAGCTACTCAATGAGGTTCACTGGCTTATCGAAAACGCCGACGCTCAGTTTATTTTATGTGGCTCTAGCGCAAGAAAATTAAAAACCCAATCAACTAATCTTCTTGGAGGACGCGCCTGGGTATTTAATTTTTATCCACTATTTTCCACTGAGATTAAAAATTTTGACTTACTCAAATCATTAGAGCATGGGTTAATTCCAAATCATTATCTAGCTGAACCAAAATATCTTCATGAGTTTTTCCAAGCCTATGTAGACGTCTATTTAACCGATGAAATTAGAAATGAGGGGCTGGTGCGAAATCTTGCAGCATTCGCGCGATTTCTAGACATTGCTGGCATGACCAATGGAGATATGATTAATAGCAACAATATCGCACGCAACTGCGGCATTGATCGCTCAACAGTTCAAGCCTACTACCAAATTTTAATTGATACTATGTTGGGATATTTTATATACCCCTATAGCAAAAAAATAAAGAGAGACCTAATTACAGCCACGCCGAAATTTTATCTCTTTGATGTTGGCATTGCAAACTACCTAGGTCAAAGGAACGTAAGCGCCTTAAAAGGCAGTATGGCAGGAATTTCATTCGAACATTTCATTCTAATGGAATTAACTGGCTACATTTCAATAAACCGACTACGATTAAAAATTCAATACTGGCGTACCAAGACCGGCCTTGAAGTTAATTTTATTTTAGGGGAGGCACAAGTTGCCATTGAAGTAAAAATATCGGACACAGTTCATAAGCAGGATCTAAAAGGACTGATTGCTTTTAGCGAAGAGCACCCTGACACAACCCCCTATGTAATTTCCCAAGATAGTCGACCACGTAAACTGTCTATTAATGATGATCTTGCCATAACAATATTGCCTTGGCGAACATTTTTAGACAAGCTGTGGCGAGGTGAGATCATTTAAATAGATGGCGTAAATCTGCCGCTCCGCTTTTGGTGGCATCTCTACGTTTAATCACAGAGTATACGCTGACGCGGCAGACATCGCGATGCTATTCACAGGCATTTGGCATTTTCGTCACTAATCACTAAGCCTTGGATGATAAACCGAATATTTCACGGTAGAGAATCCCTATCTCGAGACCGTAAAACGGGATTAACCAAATAAAAATAATGCCCAAAATAGCCATCCCAGGGTGAACCGCTCCAACGAACATCAGGCTAATCAAGAAGCCAGGAATGACAAAGCACACCGTACTGATTATGAACACCGCGCCAAACACCAGGTACAAGTGCTGACTAACCGCCTTTCGACTCGCCTCTAAAGCTTGCCAAGCCCCCAAACCTTTGTCTGCCATTAAAGGAAATGACAAGAAGTAGATCAAATAAATATAAGCCTGAAGAATAACGCCTAAAGCCACGCCCACCCAGGCAAAGCTAGTACCAGCATGAAGGGCCAAATAGGAAACGAATAAGCCTGTTAGAAATCGAGCTAAATTCGACAACAATGACGTCCACAGCGTCACCCAAAAATAACGCAGTATATTTTGATAGCAAGCAAACACCATTTTAATATGTACAGGCTGCCCAGCACTGTGCCTAATCGCAATCATCCATAGACCTGCGACCATTGGCATTACTAAAATCAGCCCGAGCACAATCAGTGGAATCGATGCCAACAACATCGGTAATGGTACCTGAAGTATTTTCTCTAGTGGTGACCCTAACAGCAGATCACCCGACTCATTCACTACACCCATGAACATACCAACAGCGGCCACTATAGACATAGTTCCAATTAAAAACAGCAGTCCAAGCAACACCACAACACCCAGAGCCCCCCAATACATCGTTTTGAAACCCTTGGTTTTTTCCCACGCCTCATCGAATATAGCCTTAATTGAAAAGCTATAATTGCCAGCAATCGCCGCGGCTAAACGATCATTACCGTCTTTAACAGAGCCTGAGCCAGGTTCTTGAATCATAGGTTGCATCACGTTGTTCCTCACAGTATTGCACAATAAAGTCATCATAAAGCACAATTTTACCACAGTCACTTAAATAATGAAAAATAGAGGCTAGTCACTTTTGGCGAAGGGCATCCTGAGGCAAGACCTTATAGTAGTACATAAGGTACTCGACCACGCAAACAGTTGATTAATGATGAGCTTGCCATCACAATATTGCCTTAGCGAACGATTTTTAGACGAACTGTGCAGAGGCGATATCATTAATGCAAAATTCACTATTTGAAGTTTTTATCTTTTTGGTTGCTGCCTGTATTATGGTGCCCGTAACCAGCCGTTATAAACTCAGTTCAGTGCTGGGATATTTGATTGCCGGAATTATCATTGGTCCCTTTGCCCTAGGACTGATCAAAGACCCCGCTAGTGTCATGCATTTTGCTGAGTTTGGCGTGGTAATGATGCTATTTGTCATTGGACTAGAGCTCGAGCCAGTCGTTTTATGGCGTTTACGTAGAACCATCGTGGGGATGGGCGGGCTGCAAATAACCTTAACAACTGCCGCTTTCACACTACTGGGGATGTCACTGGGTTTTCATTTGCATATCAGCCTTGCCAGCGGCATGGCATTGGCTTTGTCATCAACGGCACTGGTGATGCAAATGCTCAATGAAAAAAAATTGCTGGATACCGCAATTGGTAAAACGGCTTTCTCCATTTTATTGTCCCAAGATCTAGCCGTAATTCCAATTTTAATATTAATGCCCTTGTTAGCCACAAA
>JBGSSQ010000190.1:0-3703 GCA_041736975.1 Gammaproteobacteria bacterium | reverse complement strand
AATTTTTAATCTCATTATTTTCATTCATACTTTTAACCTGAAATTGACACGCATCTTCTTAGAGTCACATGTGACAAACTAAAAGTCAAGGTATTTCCGGCTCACATTAAATTGTATAACCACCTTTGGAATTGTACTTTTCTTCAATTTTTAAATTTACATCCACCACATTAGGGGCAATAGTATTTTTAGTGACACTAACATTATTTTCCACTTCTTGAGTATCCACAGCCGCCACAACTTCCAACATTTTATCCACAGCCATACTTTGCTTTTCAGAGCTTATAGGGCATACAAGTGAAAACTTAACGCCCCCTTCAGAAGATGTAATGTTGAACACAACCTCGGGATCACTTTTATCGATATAGTGACCTTCACTCAATTTTATCATACCATTTTTTTCAGCCTCACTCTGAATATCGATGTCATTTATCGATAAATTTTCGACCTTAATGACAAGAACAGTTTTGAACTCCTGAACAATTTCAGCATCTGTCATACCGGAATATTTTCGCGGAGAACTGTTTCGTTGGTCTAATGCCTTAAGTTCTGTTTTCATCTCCGCAATACTTGCATTGACTTGTTGCAACGCCACATCAACACCCCTTCGCTTTACACTCATTAATGACGCTTTTTCAGATTCTAATATATGCAATGCACCCTGAATAGCCAATCTATCTAACCCTGCCATTGCCTTCTCCAACTTCACCTTGTCTTTGGTGTCATCAGGCCGATTCCATTTTGACACAGCACCCACTGCTGAGTCTCTAGTAGATTTTATCGGTACCGCAGCGGTTTTAAGCTCTCTTTCGCATTTACTTTTAAATGAGGTTAACATTTGTTCAATATGCAAAAAAGCTTCAGGTTTTGTATTTGATCTCTGTATCACTAGAAGCAATTGATCAAAGCCTGCTTGCAATGTTTTTTTTCCTTTAACCATGTCAGCAATTTCTTTGATTTGTGCTTTAAATTTGACCAGAGCTGTTGACTCAGTAGATTTTTCTTCAGAAGGCCTATTGACAGCAGAAGAGGATGAATTAGCAACACGAAACGGATTGACAGGGGAGCTCTGTTCCTGTGTAGCTTTGGCTTTACGCCCTCGATTTAGATCACTTTCTTTTTGTAAAATCGCCTCTTTCTCTATCAGTCGCTGCTTCAAATTATTTAAGACAGCAAAGTTATTGGATTGTAGGGTGGGAGTTCTACGGGGAATCTCTTTGTCAATAACCTCTAACAGCGTTTTTTCGCATAAATCCAGAAAGGACTTAAACTCTGCAGAATCAATTTTTTTTTCATTTACCTGCTGATCTAGCGTCTTAATTTTCTCAGCAATATAATGCATGTACGTATCCTCTGCCCCTAAATTACCCAGAGAATCATCGATTTGCTCCATAACAGATTTCTGCATTTGATCACCCCACAGATTATTCAACATAAGCTAATTATAGCAGATCTTTGCAAACTCATTAGTGCAGGGCAGAGGTTAAAAAAGCTTAGAGCATCCCCATCACTTTTTCTGGTGGTCGGCCAATGACGGCTTTATCGCCACTCACGACTATAGGTCGCTCAATTAAAATAGGATTTTCGACCATCGCAGCGATTAATTTTTCATCTGAAAGCGATTTATCGGCAAGATTTAATGCTTTGAATACAGATTCATTTTTGCGCATGAGCTGGCGTGGAGTGAGATTAAGCTGTTGAATAATTCTTTTTAACGCCACTTTACTGGGAGGTTTTTCAAGATACTCCACAATCATAGGCTCGATATTATTCTCGCGCAAAAGTTGTAACGTTTGACGCGACTTTGAGCAGCGCGGATTATGATAGAGTGTGACATTTTTCATCGATTACCTCGTTAAATTGACTAGTGTGGTTAGTTATCTGACTTTTCCTTTCGGTTGCCACCGGTTCATAATCTTATTTTAGCAACGCCTTATCAAGGATAGGATACTGTCCTGAAGAGGATACTCTATATTTTTCCCTGGGTCACTTCGCTTCGCTCGTGATGACGGGGCTAATCAGTGCTTAAGTTTAGCTAGCGATGCCGGTTACGCGTGAAGGGGTTGGATATTAAAGCCCGGACATTTAATGAAATTGTATACATTCATTGCCTTCAACGGCCTTTTATGGTATCTTCCTCTCTTCGTTCCAATAACTGAGACATACGATGCGCCAACAAGCTATTGAAAAAACGCCAACTCAAGCCTCTCGCCCCCCCCTCGAAACCTTGGACAAAGTACCCTATCACCACCTTTTATCCTACCTTACAACTAGAGACGCTGTGCGCCTATCGATGGCCTCTAGCACGCTGTGGAAAAAATCTCAGCCCTTGTTATTATTAAAATTCTTCAGAGACAGTCACCAGCATAGCGCCATCGAAGGCTTATCTTTTCTGATCGACGCCATTGATCTCTGCCCCATTTTCAAAAAACACCGCATTGATTATGCCCATCTAGCACTAACACTAACCCGGGCCCAACCCCTATTAGACACGATGCTAAAAAGTGACCCCGATTGCGCGTGGAAAATCGCGGCTATCTGCGATATGACAGAAGCCACTGAAGCCTTATTTCAAGGTGACGATATAGTCACCAAACGTGATCAATACAACCGTGGCTACATGGCTTATCTTGTACTCGGTGGAAACTTATCGACATTAAAAGCCTTCATTGCCCAACATCACACGCCAGAGGGATTTGAGGATGACCCAACCACAGCAAAATTCGCGACAATACTATCAATAGGTGATTTCGACTCTAAATTAGCGATCATGGCAGCTATAGGAGGACACATTGATATCCTTGAATTTCTTCGTGACGAACTGAATTATGATTTATCCGTGGTATTCCCAGCAAAAGAAAAAAATCACCACCCCGAAACACTACTAACCTATGCTGTGAAAAGTGGAGATCAAGCCACTATCGATTTCTTATTAGCACAAGGCGCCAATCCGAATATAGGCCGGCATTTAGCTTTTCATGCAGCCAGCAGTGGACACTGGTTAATTTACAATAAACTCACCGAATCTGGAGTACCCCAGGAAGAGATAAGGTCTATCGCGGAGTATGCTGCTCGAACAGGCAACTTAACACTCACGCTTTCACTCATCAAAGACCATCACCTGAACCCAACAACGCTTGCACGTGACGTCATTGATGGCGGCCACCCCAATGTTTTTTGGCATTTTGTAGAACAAGGATGGTTCACTCTAGACACTCAATTTTCACGAGGTGAAAAACCAGAACATTTGCTTGCGCAAGAAGGGCATCTTGAATTATTAAAAGCGGTGCTGGAGCGTAAGAAAGCAAACAATAACGCCATATATGTTCTGGATAATAAAGGGCAATCACTATCATTTTATGCTGCAGCAGGTGGACATTGGCATATACACACTTACTTACTCGAAAAACACGACGGCACTCGATTACTGCAACCTGATGTTAATGGTAACAATATTGCGCACATCGCCGCAGAACAAGGTAATGTTTGGTTTTTAAAACGGCTACAGCAATCCAACCCTGCATTAATTCAAGCCAGTACAAAAAACGGCAATACTATCCTAGACTGCGCCAATATTAACGGTGCCCCTAACTTATTAAACATGATCACTTCCATCATTGATGGCGAAGCGAAGCAATCCACTCAAAAAACTGCTATAATAAAGACCACATTCTAACCCTATAGAGAAATTCTGTGGCACTAA
>JBGSSQ010000185.1:0-2841 GCA_041736975.1 Gammaproteobacteria bacterium | reverse complement strand
GGTCCTAAGCCGTCAACTGCAGATAATCCGTTAAGATTCAGCTTTAAAATTAATGTGGGCTCTATACCTGACTTGAGCACCTACTCACGACTTGAACCTGCTAATAAATAGGGCGTTTTCTTTACCCATTGTTCTTGGCTAATGCTCATGAGTTAGTGAGGGCCTCAATGACACCTATATTGGAAAGGCATAGTGATCAATAGTTAACTACGATACACGATTCTTTGCGTAGGTCTAAAAAGCAGACCTTAACGAGGGTAACTAAACTGGGTGAAATGTTTTTTACTTCAAAGCCAAGCATTGGTGCAGATTTTCTGGATGTTAATGCCCAGAAATCTCCGCGTTTTGGAGAGTATAAGTCATCAGCCTATCAAGCTCTATGCAGCAGGAGCAGCTAAGTTGGCCATTACTTCGCGCTTTTCGAGTGGTTTGACATGAACAAGTTGCATGTGGCGCGCGAAAAAGCCATGTGTCTTCTCGGCTTGGACCTGCCGTACCTCAGAAATTATCTGTCTAGAATCTGTGGGGTCTTCTGAACCGATTTCTTTTTCGCACTGAAGCATTCTCTTGTTAATACTATGAGCGATGGTTTTGTAAGTTGATGTCACCCCATAAAGGCCACGTATTCTGCGTACTATTTCAAAACGACTAGTCAACTGTCTTAAAAATCGATTATTTTCTTTATCCAGTATTTCTTCTATTCGTTTGAAATCATCCCCTGTTTTAAGATGTGGGAGCACGGTTTTGAAGGCTAAGATAGCCGCGTTTTTTTTCATCTTGAGGGTAAGCTGCTTATCTTGACTTAAGTCTGACAGGGCTGTTTCAAGTGCGTCCATTAGGTGATGTTTTAAGGGTATATTTTGTATTACTTCAGGGCTTTGCTGTCTTTGGTAATTGAGGATTAAAGCATGATTTACCTTGCTATACTTGCGCTTACGTAGCGACTCTGCCAGAACTTGTTGATATTCTTTTGGGGTGAAGGTGTTGATATCGATGTGTGGGTGGTTGTTATCTACACCATGAGTCATGGTGTCTTGAATTTTATCATGCAATGACATTTGGTGGGCAGGGCCTCGACGTTTTTGAAGATTGTCATAGTTGGCAGGTTTTTCTGCGCCGCGTTCCAGTAAAAATTGTGTTACCTGCTTAAAGTGCTCAATTTTATGGTGTGCATGTGGGTCATTGATGTTAACTGCTATACCGAGATCCACAGCAAGCTCTATAGGCGTTTTACCAGCGCTATTTTTTGTTTTTAAATTCCCACCGTACCATTTCATCGATTCATCAAAGCGGAATTTTTCTGAGCGAATAGCGGTATGTAGAGACGTATCATTGGCATCATAGCTTAGGGCTTTTGTTCTAAACTGATCGAATAGTGAGCCCATATCTTGTGGAAGTTGTATGTTGGTATCTTTTGTGTAGGCTGTTATTTCGCTTACAAATCGCTGTCGGTATTCTACGGCGTTAGCTAAAAGGGCTTGTCGGAATTCAGGTGAGGCCAAGGTACAAGCTATTTTTTCAGCTTGAAGTTCTACGAACGCATTAACATCCAAGGACAGTAGAGCAGAGTCTTCGCTTAGGTGCTGTCGAGCCATCTCATAGAATAATCTTTGGGGGATAAGTATGAACTTAAGCATAATATAAAATTTTTCTTTGTTAAACTCTGCATCGTCAGCGAGCCCTGTAATGAACTGTTTATCTGCTTCGGTATAACTTTTGGGTGATTTCCCAATGACTTTATCGTAAAAAGGCGTTGATTTTCCAGGCCAGTAATGTGGCATGTAGTGTGAGTCACCTCTAGGGAAGCTGCTGACTTCTCGGCTGTCTGTATGCATGCGAGAGGAACCAAACGGATGGAGGTAAGAGCGGCTACCTGAACCTAGGCGAGAGTAAATAGCGTCATAGAAACTCATGTCGTGATCGATTTTGACCAGTTTATATTTGGCATGGTTGGCTGCTAATGCTTGTTTGAATAATCTGTCTTCAAAGCGTAATCTGTTTCTTAGTACCTGGTCTTTCTCTTTTTGATCAATATCAATATCAGCTTCTAGAGTCTCTCTGATTCCTTGAACAGCCGCCTGATCGTTGAGTAAATGGTGGATGTTATTGAGGTCAATTCCAAGCTCAGCTGCTAGTGCAGTGAAATTACCTTCGTGTACTTCACCTTCACCGTTTTCCTTGCTAATCCAATAGTCGCCTTCTTGAGACAAGTATATTTTGTTGGCTTTTGCCGTTGTAGCTTGTGGAATGCCGTACTGGTCATTTAAATCCGACATTAAGCACAGATCGTAACCTCGAATGCCGATATTGTCCGCATGGGTGTCGTCCTCTTGTGCTCGTTCAATCATCGTTAAAATTGCGCCGAGGTCTTTTTTATCGAATTTAGACCACCGTTTAAATTCTGGGTAATGCTTGAAGGGTTTGAAATTAATTTTGTCAGTCGCCAAGCCAATGACTTTATTGTGGTCTTCAGGGTCAACGACCAGATAAGGTTTTGACGTGTGTTCTTTGCCAATCATCATCACCCAAAATTCAGAAAACACGGCTTCATGGCGTGTCAGATGCGGGTGTCCGTGTTTATTCTCTTTAAAATAAATATCGAGTGTGGGGCTGTGTGGGGGGGCGCCTGGTTCTGTGGGTATATCGGCTAATTTGGTGCTCACCCCTTTAATGATCATAGTGTCAGTCACGGCAGGGTAATGCGGTCTACTGCCACCTTTACCATTGTTAACGTAGTTTGGTTTGGCTGGTTTTAGAAGTTTGCGTTTTTCGCCTTTATAGTTCATTTCGTCGCTATCCGATTAAATTTAGATTAGTATAGTAAACCACACGTACATTAAA
>JBGSSQ010000182.1:0-4283 GCA_041736975.1 Gammaproteobacteria bacterium | reverse complement strand
TATCGTGAAGAGTTCAAAAAACTCGATGTTGCCGCACTTAAAAAAGATTTACACACCTTGATGACCGATAGCCAAGAATGGTGGCCAGCCGATTGGGGGCATTATGGTGGTTTGATGATTCGTCTAACCTGGCATGCTGCTGGTTCGTATCGTGTAGCCGATGGTCGAGGTGGTGCTGGCACGGGTAATCAGCGTTTTGCGCCATTAAATTCTTGGCCTGATAATGTCAACTTAGATAAAGCTCGTCGGTTATTGTGGCCTATCAAAAAAAAGTACGGCAATAAACTTAGTTGGGCTGACTTAATCGCACTAGCAGGTACCATCGCTTATGAGTCCATGGGCCTTAAAACGTTTGGCTTTGCATTTGGTCGCGAAGATATTTGGCAACCAGAAAATGATGTTTACTGGGGCTCTGAAAGCGAATGGCTAGGTGCTACACGTTATAATAATAACAAACGTGAATCACTGGACAACCCTTTAGCCGCCGTGCAAATGGGCTTGATCTACGTCAATCCAGAGGGCGTGAATGGTAAGCCTGACCCACTTCTCACGGCGCAAGATGTACGTATAACCTTTGAACGTATGGCGATGAATGACGAAGAAACTGTTGCCCTGACCGCTGGCGGTCATACCATTGGTAAATGTCATGGTAATGGCGATGTTAGTCATTTGGGTCCCGATCCTGAAGCGGCAGATGTTGAGGATCAGGGCTTAGGTTGGATTAATAAAACCAGCCGAGGTGTTGGTCACAATACCGTTTCCAGTGGTCTTGAAGGTGCTTGGACCACACACCCTACTCAGTGGGATAATGGTTACTTCGATATGCTGCTTAATCATGAGTGGCAACAGAAGAAAAGTCCTGCCGGTGCCTGTCAATGGGAGCCCGTTAGCATAAAAGAAGAAGACAAACCGGTTGACGTTGAAGACCCATCAATTCGCTACAACCCGATCATGACCGATGCCGATATGGCCATGAAAGTGGATCCTATTTATCGTAACATTGCTGAGCGCTTCCACAAAGAACCTGAATACTTTACAGAAACATTCGCACGCGCTTGGTTTAAACTCACTCATCGTGATATGGGACCAAAAGCGCGTTATCTTGGCCCAGATGTTCCACAAGAAGATTTGATTTGGCAGGATCCAGTGCCGGCTGGTAATAGCGATTATGATGTTGCTGCTGCCAAAAACAAGATTGCCACCAGTGGCCTGAGTGTTAGTGAAATGGTAACCACCGCATGGGACAGTGCTAGAACTTTCCGTGGCTCGGATATGCGGGGCGGTGCAAATGGTGCGCGTATCAGATTAATGCCGCAAAAAAACTGGGTCGGTAATGAGCCTCAACAACTCGCCAAAGTTTTAAAAGTGCTAGAAAGCATTGCTGGGGATGTTGGCGCCAGTGTCGCCGATCTGATAGTGCTTGCCGGTAATGTTGGTGTAGAAAAGGCTGCTAAGGCAGCTGGTTTTGATATTACGGTGCCTTTTGCTCCCGGTCGTGGTGATGCGACTGATGACATGACCGATCCTGCTTCTTTTGCTCCGCTAGAACCACTGTATGATGGTTATCGTAACTGGCTCAAGGAAGATTATGCTGTTAGTGCTGAAGAATTGATGCTTGAACGCACCCAACTCATGGGGTTAACCGCACCTGAAATGACTGTTCTTGTTGGCGGCATGCGCGTATTGGGTACCAATCATGGCGGCACGCAACACGGTGTGTTCACCGATCGCAAAGGCAATCTTAGCAATGATTTTTTTGTTAACTTGACCGACATGGCCAATACCTGGCACCCAACTGGTAACAATCTGTATGAAGTGCGTGATCGAAAAACCGGCGATCTCAAGTGGACGGCAACTAGGGTTGATCTCGTTTTTGGTTCTAATTCTATTCTACGGGCTTATGCCGAAGTGTATGCGCAAGATGATAATAAAGAAAAATTTGTGCGCGACTTTGTTGATGCTTGGGTGAAAGTGATGAATGCCGATCGCTTTGATTTGGCATAAGCCCGAAATGGCGTGTGTCTAAGCTTAGACACACGCCATTTTTCCAGTACTTTTCCAAAACCTGCTTAATCTTCTTAGCGATCACTCAGATCTTGTGTGGCACTCTACTCCATTCCAGGCTTTTTCCTATTCTTTGCTTTCTTCTTTAAATACATCTGTCACATTTCTAAAGTTAAGCAGCTGAATATTGTTGACCATTTGAACCTGATCACCTGTATAAACTAAAAAGCATTTTTTTACTCGATCTCCTGCAATTTTTTTGTAATAGTTCAACCCTCGAATAAATCCTCGCGTGTAGGTCTTTAATGAAGTTTAACCTCATTATTGCATAAATTAGGCGTCATTCAGAAAGCGCTGAGATTTCTTTAGTTTTTGAATAAGGCTGTTTTTGCTCTACAAAATGCTTAGCATTCAGGAACAACTGTAGCCATGGCGAGTGCTCGCCCCAATTGTTGGGGTGCCAAGAAAATTGGCAGGTTCTAAAAACGCGCTCTGGATGAGGCATCATGATGGTCACTCGTCCATCTCGACTGGTCAATCCCGTGATACCCTGAGTGCTGCCATTTGGGTTGCACGGATATCGCTCAGTCCATCGACCTTGGTGGTCTACATAACGTAACGCCACATAGTCATCTTTAACGGCAGCATTTTGAAAATCAACTTGACCTTCTCCGTGTGAGACAACAATAGGCAAACGTGAGCCTTCCATGCCCTTGAATAAGATCGAGGGAGAGGGCTGAATTTCAACCAAACTTAAGCGCGCTTCAAATTGTTGTGAGCGATTACGTCTAAAACGTGGCCAGTGCTCTGTACCTGGAATGATAGCGGTTAATTGCGAGAGCATTTGGCAGCCATTGCAAACCCCTAGAGTAAAAGTATTTTCTCGTGCAAAAAAACGGCTAAATTGTTCACGTGCGCGTGGGTTTTGTAAGATAGCTTGTGCCCAACCAGTACCGGCACCCAACACGTCACCGTATGAAAATCCACCACACGCCACTAAACCTGAAAAGGAGGCGAGCTGAATGTCGCCGGAGAGAATATCACTCATATGTACATCTATCGCTATAAATCCGACAGCATCGAAAGCGGCCGCCATTTCCATATGACCATTCACACCTTGCTCACGTAAAATTGCCACACGTGGTTTTATAGCCGATTTAGAATTCTGAACAGCAACAGACGAGCTCAGATTAGACGACTGCGACTTAGAATCCTGCGCGGAAATAGACAAACTGTGATTTGGTGAAAGCGACGACTCCACTACATTTTGCGGCCATTGAAAACTCAGCTGCACATTTAAACCAGGATCTTGATTGTCACCAATTTGTTCAAATTCTTGTTGTGCACAATGAGGATTATCACGCAGTGATTGTAAGCGATAACTGGTTTCTTCCCATATTTTTAACAGCGCCGTGCGTGATGTCTGCAGCAGTGTTTCATGGGCATGCTGCACTGTTATCAAATCATCAGCGATGACGGTACCAATAATGTGAACGTTTTGTTCAAATAGATGCTCACTCGCTATTTTTTGTACCGACGCCCATGCGCTCGCTTTAATTTGCAACACCGCGCCTAATTCTTCATTTAATAAAGAGGCGATTGGTTGATCACCCAGTGCTGTGGCATCTATTTTTAAACCTAAACGGCCAGTAAATACCATTTCACAACAGGTGGTCAATAGGCCACCATCTGATCGATCGTGATACGCTAAAATTAAATCAGCTGCGCGACATGCCGATAATGTTGAGAAAAAACGCTGAAAAGATTCAGGGTCATCGAGATTAGGGGCTTCATCACCAAGTTCACCTTGTACCTGGGCTAACACGGATCCGCCAAGGCGCTGCTTGCCGGCATTAATGTCGAATAAAATTAATAGCGTGGTTTCCTCGCTGTGTATCAGCTGTGGCGTTAATGTTCGCCGAATATCTTTAACAGGTGAAAAGGCTGAAATAATCAGTGAGACCGGCGAGGTTACTGACTTAGTTTCGCCTTGGTCTTGCCATTGCGTGCGCATCGATAATGAATCTTTGCCTACAGGAATGGTGATGCCCAAGGCTGGACACAAGTCCATGCCCACCGCTTCGACGGCAGCAAATAAAGCGGCATCTTGTCCGAGTTCACCGCAAGCAGCCATCCAATTGGCGGATAATTTAATATCACTCAATTGATTAATATCCGCTGCCAAGATATTGGTCAACGCTTCGCCTACAGCCATTCTTGAGGCGGCAACCGCATCAAGGAGTGCAATGGGTGTACGCTCACCCATGGCCATGGCTTCA
>JBGSSQ010000165.1:0-11368 GCA_041736975.1 Gammaproteobacteria bacterium | reverse complement strand
AATGTTGTTTTACCAGAACCTGTGGCACCGGTGACATAAACTACACCGTCTTTGGGCGCTAGAGCATCAATAATATTTTGCGGTAAATTCATGCTAGCGAGCGTAGGAGGCTCATTGGGGATAGTTCGCAAGGTCAACTGCATAGCAGCGTGCCCCTCAACCTGACAAGCAGTACCATTTACACGGAACCGATAACGCTCGTTTCTACCTGGACGGATTTCGTAGTGAGTATCAACATCCTGACCACTTAGTAATTGAGTGGTACCATTAGGACCATAAATTGAATTAAGCAGGTCGCCAACCTCAGTATTGGTCAATTTTCGTTTAGTGATTTTATAAAGACGCCCATAAATTTCTGCAAACACTTGCTCATTGGTTTGCAAGGTCACATCAGAGGCATTCAGATTAGTCGCAAACGCTAATAGGCCATCGAAGTTTTCTGGGGTAAACCGTGAGGGTTCTTCTGGATATAAGTGCTCACCGGCTGTTTCCATATTATTTTCCGTACTTTAAATCGATAGGCATATCATATGACTCTGATTTATAGCGCTTAGGTGTCAGCATGGCTTTGACTCGTTTTTCATTAGGCGCCTTAACCTCCATCGATTCCTGCCGTTGTTTTTGTATTGCCGCTTTCCATGAATGGCTATCTACATTCAATCGTGAGGTATCCGTGATACGCAACACTCTATCGTTGACACGCATTTCACGATCATCACCTGTTACACCTAGATCTGCTTGGGCAACGAAAGGTGCGCTGACCATGTTTTGAGCATACAGCTTATGATATAAAACCATGCCTTTGAAATCGCGATTTAAACGCATTAAATTCGCTTCAAATATTCTGTTTGCTTGTTCTACGCCTTTCTGCCAACCCTCGCGCACAAAACAGTTCCATGCTGCGGCTTCCGCTCTATTTTTTGGTAACAATGTCGCATTAGGATCTTCAGGTTTTTCATAATGCATCCACAGGTATTGGCGCCAATTTGGTGCCAAGCTCACAAAACAAGGTGGTGTAATAATACGATAAACAGCATCTGCTGCACGGATTGTCTCACAGTTGGCGATATTGGCTGGATCACGACCTTCTTCTAAAACCGGCGGTAAAATATTTTTATTGAGCAACAAAGCGTCAAAATTATAAATTTGATTCAAGCTTTTTTGCTGCTGCTTCAGCACACAGTCAATACGCTCGGCTCTCCAAGCAAGACCGCCTTGTGCGCCTATAGCAATTGCGGTATCACGCAAAGCGGATGTGCGCATTTGAGATACAGACGTGGTCGCGCCCCCCTGCTTAAGAGCAGAAATTTTGATTAATTCTCTTGGCGGTTTAGAGGATGAAGTACACCCTGCGCATAGCGCTAATAGGAGAATTCCAATGGTATGTGCGGTTATTTTCATGGTACTCCAAGAGGGCTAACGAAGATAACGCAACTCAATCACCCTGTTGCGCGGGTAAACGACGATGTCGGCTTTTTTCTGCACTTGGAATGTCACATCACGCAAAATATCCATTAACGCGACGTCTTGCTTACTGACTTGAACCAGCACAGGAATTGCAGGCTTAGAGCCTAAAACACGCAGTTTATAATGGCTCGCGCTAGCAATTTTGCTGATGAGTGGTTCAACAGGTCCAATCCAGTCTACAGAGGCATTGCCGCCCATCCCAATGCGCGTCGCACTAGGTGGCGCAGGCAACTTAGCACCAGGATGCATAGCCCGTTCAATTTCAGAAAGTTCTTTGAGTGATTCGCTCACAGAATCAGCAGCCTCAGCCATTTTGACTTCAGCTTCATCATGAGCACGAGGCTCAAAACGCATTGCTGTCTCGAAGAAACCGGGATCCTTCGCGGTACCTCGTCTATGGATATTGTTCATACATCCAATCAACAACAAAGAGACACAACACAGAGTGAGAGGTAATTTAGCTTTCATATTCCCTTAAGCCATTACAATAAGATTTGTCTATTGAACCAAGATGAGTAAAGGATGTCAAGCATAGTTATCACTCGTTCATACTTTAAAGCACCAAACTGACAGCGTGGCCTATTAAAAAAGTCACAGCACCCGCAGCCAAACCAATCAACAGCATACGCAACCCACCTTTGAACGCATTACGACCTGTGAATAAACTAATAGTCATGCCCACTAAAAACAAAGTGCCCGCCGTTAGCGACACCAAGCTAATTAAATGATGTGACTCTTGTTGCAGCAAATACGGCATCAATGGAATAAAAGAACCACCTATGAATGAAACAAAGGAATAAATGGCTGCACCCCACGGTGACACTAAATCATTAGGATTAATGCCTAATTCATCTCGCGCCAAGGTATCCAAGGCGTGCACAGGATTTTTCATTAGTGCTGTGGCTAATTGTTGAGCCTCTTCTTTATTGAGCCCACGCGCTTCATAGATTAACGCTAACTCCGCTGTTTCTGCTTCTGGGTATAATTCAAGCTCTTCTTTTTCTAAAGCGATTTGGTATTCATAGAGATCACGTTGTGAGCGCACTGACACAAATTCTCCTGCCGCCATCGAGAATGCACCAGCCAATAATCCTGCTACACCCGCTATAATAACAGTCGCTGGATTGCTATGAGCACCAATCATACCTAACACCAAGCTGGCATTAGAAACGAGTCCATCATTCACACCAAAAACAGCTGCTCTTAAATTATTAGCATGCCCCATTTTGTGACGAATACCCACATCATCAAGGCTCTGGGGCATTGGGTGCCCACGCTCTTCAGGAACAAAATAAAGTGACATCCCACGAATTTTCATCCCCGCCAATACAGTGGCTAAAAATTGTGGCGAAAACCAACGAACCAACAGAGCCACAAAACGTGTACGATAATCTAAGGTCATCACCAACGGCGCCTTATCACCTGCAGCGACAATGTTCACCGCCCAAATGGTTGCCTGCTCATCTGCCTCATCCGCCAACTTCTCAAATAACTGCCGCTCAGAACCGCGTGTGTTCTGCGCTAATTTGCGATACAAGTACGCCGAACGCTTTTCTGCCATCCAGCTGTCGCGATGACTAGACGCATCTTTATGTTGATCTTCCATTGGCTACTCCTCGCACAAAAACTAAAACATGAAACTAACACATAATGAAGAGCATTGGGACTGTTTATGTCACACCATGTGCTGCAGCACTGACATACCCTTATATTAAGCTCCCCCAGTAGATAGTAAATGATTAAAATTTAAAAAGAGCGTCCAAACCGCTGTTTATTCTCTTCGCCTTCCTCGTCAATTTCCTTTACCTCGATTCTTTTACTTACGTCAAAATTATCTATTATTGTTAACAGGGCATCTTTAACTATATTTTCAATTAAGTCACGGTGATTTGAAGAACTGCGATGAAGCCCTAAAAATTTATTAACAACGTTAATAGAATGACGTAGCTCCACATCATGAAATGAAGGCAATTAACTTGATCTCTAAAGCCTTCAGCAAGCGTCTAAGGCTTTACTATGTAGGTAAAGTCTAGAGGCTAAATGCAGCATACCCTCTTGCGTGAGTCTCAGCTTTGTCCTCGGTCATTGTAGGCGGGTGCTCCTTCAACCAGCCCAAAAGTTTCACTGTGTATTCGCGCTTGGGGGTAGGCGAAGCCATCATCAGTAACATGATGAGTATATCGGCAGGTGTGCCTCCTGGAAACCCGTTTTCGCCATGGGTGCCAAAGTATAAAATAGAGCATAACAAGGCTAGGCGAATCGGCAGCATTTGTCGGTTGCGCTCGCAGCTTGCGCCTATACACTCATCGTTTTCATCCCCGATGAAATTGTTATAAGCAGCAAGTGAGAGAAGGCTAGCGTTGGTTTTAAGTGCATCGATGAGGTGCTCAGCGCCTATAGCCCCTATGTAGTTGACATTAATATCAAGCGAGACAAGGCTGCTGTTGGTTTTGAGGGCATCGCTGAGGTGCCGAGTGCCTTCATCACCGATGTCGTTGTATCTAAGATCAAGCGTGAGAAGGCTAGTGTTGGTTTTAAGTGCTTCGCACAGATCCTTTAGGGCGTATTCAGTTAATTTGATGGAGCTAAGATCCAAGTCTTCGCAGCCATCTAAAAGCACTAACAGCGTCGATAAGCGCCCCGGCGGTTGGCCTGGTTCTTTGAGTAATGTAACAATTTTATTGATCATGTTTTTTCATCCGACAATCTATCTTAGCTACATTGATCAAAGCATCGGCAGTCCGCTTGAAATTATTTTAAGCGCTGATGCTGATAAAACAGAGTTATAACAGAATAAAGCTATTGATCAAATCCTCGTTAGTCTTGGTCAATTTACTGTCATGTTCTCTAATAGACTGAAAAAATTCAGTTGCTGTGCAAAAACTCTTAATATGCATAGTCTTATGAGAGGGTAATTTCCCCATATCCATTTTAACGCACATGTTATGCCAATTTTTTTGAAGTGAAAACATGTTCTGTGGCTGACAAGGTAAAATATCCACACCAAATTCCGAATTATCACTACAAATCTCCTTGGTATTTTCTGGGTCAAAATAGTATATCATTTGAAGTATTTCGTAATTTCCACGACGATGGGCCAAGTTCGCTGCTGTTTGTCCAGCACTATTGGTCTGCTCTAGTACAGTGTGATCCCGATCAATCAATATCTTTAGTGCTTCACATCCTCCTATAGCAGCGGCAAATAGTGCTAAAGGAACGGTAAATTGGTTGTTTGCTCGTATTAACAAAGGATTACATTCAATCACTATTTTGAGAATTTCAGGATGTTCATATGCAACAGCTATCCAAGCTATGTTTACATTACCTTTACTATAATGCTGTAATGAGTTGCGGTCATACTGAAGAAGAAATCTTAACGCAGCAACCTGCCCGCCCTTTGCTGCCAAAAATGCTGGTGTTACTCCGCTTTTTTTGTTTTCCTGAGATAGCAATGTAGCGTTTGCCTTCAAAATCAATTGTAGGATGTCTATGTGCCCCTGTTCTGCGGCAATATGTGCGAGAGTATTGCCATCTTTATCTAATTGCATTATTACAGTAGAGTCATAGTCCATCATTTCCTGTAGCTGCTGAGTCAGGCCACATTTAGTTGGCCAAATAGCTGGAGTATCTCCCACACTAGTGGCCTGCAGCACAACGGTCGGATCATGTTCAATCATAAATTTAAGAGCCTGACAATGGTTGTTTACAGCGGCGATGGTGACGGGTGTTTCATCACCTTTGTCTCTTCGCCATAATAATTCTGAATTTTTCCGCACTAACATCTTGAGTATGTCAATATGATTCAACGCAGATGCGATGCTAACCAAGCTTGCGCCAATATTAGAACTTGGACTTAGCAACGTAGGGTCATCATTGATCACTTCTTCCACTTGTTGATTAAGGCCAGCCAAAGCTAGCCAGATCACAGGACTATCTTTAATATCTTCAGCTTGAAGCAAGACTGAGTGATCATGTTCAATCAGCATTTTTAGGGCTGTAATTTGATTTTTAGCCTTAATAATTGCACTAGGACTTTGCTCAGCAGAGCGCAGCATTGAACTCTTTTTCACTAATTTAACCAAGTAAGTTACTAAGGTATCTCCTTCTTGATTAACTCGCCATAAACTCTCACGATTATGATCACTAATGATTTTCAATGCGGCCACCTGACCAGTTTCTGCAGCAAACATCGATGTCGTGATAATATTATTGATGACATGGTCTAATACCTTTGGATCATGCTCAATCATAATTTTAATAGCTGTAATGTTGCCTAAGACAATAGCCCACAACAAAGGTGTAAGGTTATGACGATCAAGTTGATGGAGCAATGTAGAATCATGCTCTATCATCAGCTTAAGATTATGGATACGATCTAGAAAAATTGTCCAAACTATTGCAGAAAAACCACAAATATCGAGTATCCTTAAAGCTGAAGGTTGTTCCTTTATAATAACTCCTAAACAGTCAGTACTATCCGATGTAGCTGCCATGATTGTTGGAGTGAATTCACAATGATTAGCTTTTTCTAACACAGAGGCATCCATTGCAATAAGATACTGCAATACATCAGCATGACCTTGCATTGCAGCGCAAATCGCTGGGGTATCGCCTCTTTTGTTGGCTTGATTTAAGAGTGAGCGATTTTTTTCAATGCTACTCTTTAACGCATGAAGACGGCCCTCGCGCGCTTCATGAATAGCCGGGGTGTCACCATTACGATCAACTTGAATCGCAGATTTATGATTGAAATTAAAACGCTGTTGCATATCGATTACTCCAAGTGAATAGGCAGAAAGTATATAATGAATTCGCTTCATATAATCAGTAGTATAATTACTATAACTTGTACTCAAAATTAAACTTGGCTTATATTGTTTAATCCACCCCTAGATAGAACAAGTTTTTTTCTGTGGAATGTGGCACTTTTGTGACACCCAATGGGTGAAAAAGCTATTCCGGGTGAGGTCAATTCCCCTCTCCCCTCCTTCAACAGTGTGGGCAGCACACCGCTGTTTGGGGTATGCATGCTTTCGACTGAGTAACCCCTACTAGCAATAAGCACAAAAGACAAGCCAGAAGACCTTGAAAAGACGGAACTGGACTAGGTGGTTGACATGGAGGTCGCGGGGGAATCTGCTGGTAGATCACCACCTTTTGCAACCCATTCTATTATGGCGGCTGTCATTCTTGATACACAGCTTAGCTTCCCCATGTCGTTGGTGATTTCTATATGCCAGACTTGTGATGTTTTGCCTAGATGGTAAGGGCGGGCTGTGGCAGTAATCAGGCCTTTTTTTACAGGACGAATGTGATTGGCGTTAATTTCTTGGCCAACGGCGCGATAACATGTTCTATCAATGCAAAGATTGGCGGCTAAGCTGGCTACTGATTCTGCGAGGACCACATTAGCGCCACCATGTACTATACCTGCCGGTTGGCGAGTTCGCTCATTAGCAGGCATTGTAGCCACTATATAGTCATCTCCTATCTCAATAAAACGAATGTCCAAAAATTCAGCCATGGTGTTTTTGTTAACTGCATTGAGCTGCTCTAAGGTCAGGTCTTGTTTCCAGATTCGCATACGTTAGCCCCTTAAAAATAGTGCTCTACTAGTGTAGTGAAAGCCTGTAGTGTTTTGCAAGCCATCAAATCCAAGGTGAACTGGTGACTTGATTCAATAGTGTGACGGGCATAATATTTTCCCATTTTACGCGCTTGGAGTACCGCATGAAATTCTGAGTCAGTGCTGGCTAAACGTTCAATATGATTGATAAACACTTCACCTATCTGTTTAGCCGTGGGCTTAGTAAACGGGCGTTGTTGATATTCAGCTTGGAGCTGGGCAAATAACCAGGGCTGGCCCATAGCGGCACGGGCAATCATGGCGCCGGCACAGCCGGTAGATTCGAACAGGGTTTTGAGGGAACTAAGATCGCTGACATCCCCATTGCCAATCACAGGGATAGCGACGCTATCGACAAGCTGCTTAATTTGGGCATAGCGGCATGGTTTGTCATACCCTTCCGTCCAGTGCCGGCCATGTACAACCAGAGCATCAGCGCCTTCTTGCTCCACAATCTGGGCTATATTGACATCATCCTGGTCAACATCGTCACCCGCAACGCGAATTTTGATTGAAACCGCAGAGTCGGTATTGCTGCGCAGGGCATAAATGAGTCTTTTCAGTTTATCTGGGTGGGCCAGTAATTTCGAACCGGCGCCTTTACGGCGGATTTTATTCACCGGACAGCCACAATTAAGCTCAATAATTTCAGGTGCTAGCGTGTTAACTTTTTTTACCGCCTTAGCTAGCGTATCAGGGTCTTCTGCCGATAGTTGAAAGCACAGTGGCCCCTCGCTGGCATCACGCTCCATGTAGCGTTGTGGCATTTTCTTGGCATGAACCAGGTGGGTGGCGGATACCATCTCTGTGCTGCAATAAGCGGGCTGACTAAATCGCCAAGTTTGTACGCGCATAGGCGCACAGGTGTATCCCGCCAGCGGGCCCTGAATGAGATTACTCGCGAAGCAGTGACGACCAATTTTTAGTGGTTTTAAAATAATTATCTCGATAGTTTTGCGATGAGTTATGGATGATACCGACTTAACACACTAACATCAAGCCAGGACAACACAGCGGCACGGCTATCCAGTAGCAATATATCAATAAAGTTAATATTCGTTGGCCTACCGGGAGCTGGACTTGACCGGAATCTTTACTCTCTGCCTCTTGACTATATTAATTGAGATAGAAAAGTTCTAAGTGAAACGATCATTGGCCGGTCAAGGGCAAAGCAGTCTCTGTTGACATATGGCAAATCAGCTGAGACTTGAAAAACATGTGGAACATTCAATTGCTTCTGAAAATGCAACAAATTAGGGTCAATGCTTTTGCTATTTGCGCTTTTCGCTTCAACCATCAGCCATGGTTTGGCATTTTTTGTGACCAGAAAATCAACTTCACGACCGTCTTTATCTCTAAGATAATAGAGTTGATAGGTGCCAAGACCAACATCTGTCCAATAATTCACGGCCTTATGCAGATGCACAGCCACAAAATTTTCGATGCGGGCACCTGGATCGTCAACTACCGACCAATCCCAACAGTATATTTTCGGTGTTTTCAACAATGATCGCGCAACATTTTTTGACCACGGCTGCAATTGAAAACAAAAATAGATTTCGCGCAATACCGAAATCCAGGATCTGATTGTTGGTTCGGCAACCTGTACTTGCTTTGCCAACTCTGAGTATTTGACAGCACTACTGATGCGTCGTATTAACAAGTGTGATAGTAATTCTATTTGTGCAATATCATGGACCTTATTGAGATCACGCAAATCCTCGTGAAACAACTGCTCCTGTTTTAATCTTGCCCAACGATTATAAAATGACTGTGTACCTTTATAAAAAGGCTCAGGAAAGCCTCCAAACTTAAGTAAGGTCTGCCAAGCCTCATCATCAATTTTTTTAGGTGGTGAAATTTCTTCATTACGATTAACATGACCATTTACTTCAGCTACGCTCAAAGGATGGATATGGTACAAGAAGTAACGCCCCATCATGCTGTCACCGCCTTTGCGATAAACATTCAGCTTTGCACTTCCAGACACCATAATTTTACACTTCTCACTCAATTCATCGAAATATCCCTTTAACAACCCTTTCCATTTTTTATATTTATGTATCTCGTCAAAAAATAATACTGGTAACGCCGTACTCTCAGTCAGCAGGTCGGGTGAAAAGTTTTGGTAGAGTTTTTCAGCCCCGAGTAATATCATCTCTCTTTGGCCTACACTATCCCAGTTTAAATACTGATAGGGATATTTGCCCTCCAAACATCTTTTTCCTAATGTCGTTTTGCCTACCTGTCGGGGCCCCGCCAAAAAAACCATCTGACGATCATGTGACAAATGCTCCTCAATAACAGACTGATATATACGTTGCATCATTAAACCTCCTACGACTATTATAAAAGACACCTTAGGAAAGTCAAGACTAAACTAAAGTCAGCCTTACAAAAGTCGGGCAAGGCTAGGTAATTGGCATGGCATGGCATGGTATGTGAATCTGTTAGCAAATCACCACATATGGCACACCATTCTATCTGGGTCGCCAAGCCTCGCTCGCACTGCACCCCTTGCCTATAATTCTTCATATCATCATTTGTGGGCTAGAATGTTACGGACAGCGGTGTATGTAGTTGAATACAATGCTGTGCTGAGTAGTGAGCTCTCAAACTTGCACTCATGGTGCCAAAGTCTGGCATGATTGATTTGAATCCTAAACCTAAGGTGTTATCAATGATGAATAAGAGCCCGTATCGCATAATGAGTACAACGTTCACGGTGTCACTGCTCAGCTGCTGGGGATTTCCAGTAGTAGCTGTGCTTAGAATAATAATTTTCACACAGCTTATTTTGACATCACTTTAGGTGAGGATTTAAAATTAATTTCTAATACTGAAAAAAAGGATCGTGGTTTTTATCGCTATGTTTTTGCCACATCAAATAATGACAACGCTGAAATGCAAATTCGCGTTATTGTTTCTAATAAGCAACCTGAAAAAAATCAAAGCTTAGAGGCATACCAAACAGAAGTTATTGGCAGTATAAGTGCTATTTTTATGGATTCGCACAACTTATATCAATACCTCAATTCAGAAGAAAACAAAAAATCATTAAGCAGTTACAATCCATTAAGTTCAATGCGCCAAATAACAAAATCGGTAGGTTAGCCACACCCTCACCGGCTAATGATTACTAGAATAGACTAAATATTTCTAACGCTATTTTTTAGTTTCAATCTCATGAAATAGAGCCTCATTTCCTCAAGTGACTTTTGCGAAGACGAACAACGTTATAGACTAGTTTTTCACCAACTGACTGTTTGATCAATTTGATAGTCTGATTCAGGATCACACGAAAGTTCCTGATCAAGTTGATAATCATCATGCGGTGCTCTTGTACACTGCATCTTTGGCGCTTCGTCGAGGTGAGTGAGTATTTTTGTGATACTGATGGCATCTCTAATAAAGGCGATTAACTTCAGATCGAAGCCACAAGCTTCGCATTTTAATGGATCCACCTCATACACTTTTGCTATTAACCGCGCCCAGCTTTTGACCTTGTTTTAACTTGAGATTTCAGTATTAGCTTGCTGGCAGCGGCTTCGATGTTAAAATCGGCTTGTAACACCTTACTTTCTGCTGTCTCAGGTCTATAATGCTCATCAGCAAACTGGGTGACTTTCATGCGGTGTTTTGAATTCGCTGCCAAAACACCATGGTAGTGGTGACGATGACGATGCGGTGGCGGGATGAGCTTGGCAAGATTGTCAAACAACGTTGTGGCGCTGAGGATCAGTGGAGGTACGCTTTTTTGTGACGTTTTGTTCACATCATACTGCAACCGTGTGCTATCAGCCGTTTCTGCTTTCTCGGAAATAAGCTTCAGTTTCTCACCCGCAAATGCCGGCCCAGCACAATAGCGTATCAGCCTTTAGTCACCTAGACGGTCGTTTCCCTCGATATGAACATCTGCATTGACTGGGCACGATTGCCATGATTGTGATGTAGTGCATTAATTGTTGAGCTTCGACAAACTAAGGTCGCGTAGTACACGATTAAACGCCGGTGTGCCTTCATCTGGGGTTGAATTGGCTTGGTCATTTTCGATTTTTTCCCTTGCTTCGCCGTAATTCATCCAACTTATACTGGCAACATAGGCTTGAGCTTGATCCAAGACTTTGCAGTAAATGCGAAAATCATTATCTCTGGAGGCTAACTTTAAGCCATTTAAATAATTATCGCGATGCACCGAAGGGATGATTATTTTGTATAGGCCCGCTTTGACCAATTCAGCATTCATCATAATTCTTGATAATCGACCATTGCCAT
>JBGSSQ010000156.1:0-2771 GCA_041736975.1 Gammaproteobacteria bacterium | reverse complement strand
GAGACATGCAAAATACCATTAGCATCAATATCAAAAGTCACTTCAATTTGCGGCACGCCACGTGGAGCCGGCGGTATATTGGCCAAATCAAAACGACCCAAGGATTTATTCGCTGAAGCCATTTCACGCTCGCCTTGCAACACATGAACAGTAACAGCATGTTGATTATCTTCTGCGGTAGAAAATACTTGCGATGCCTTAGTAGGAATAGTGGTATTTTTTTCGATGAGTTTTGTCAACACACCACCCATGGTTTCGATACCTAGAGAAAGTGGCGTTACGTCTAACAATAAAATATCTTTAACATCACCCGATAACACAGCACCTTGAATAGCAGCACCAACAGCAACGGCTTCATCAGGATTGACATCACGTCGAGGTTCTTTACCAAAAAAATCTTTCACAATCTCTTGAACTTTCGGCATACGTGTTTGACCACCGACCAAAATCACATCATCAATATCAGAAATTTTGAGACCAGCATCTTTCAGTGCAGTTTTGCAAGGCCCAACGGTACGATCAATGAGGTCTTCCACTAAAGATTCTAATTTTGCACGTGTAATCTTGACATTCAAGTGTTTTGGACCTGAAGCATCAGCTGTTACATAGGGTAAATTAACATCAGTTTGCTGAGAAGAGGAAAGTTCAATTTTAGCCTTTTCTGCTGCATCTCTTAAACGTTGCAGCGCTAAAGGATCGTCGTGCAAATCGATGCTGTTTTCTTTCTTGAACTCGCCAGCTAAATAATCGATCAAACGCAAGTCGAAATCTTCACCACCTAAAAAGGTGTCACCATTGGTCGCCAACACTTCGAATTGTTGCTCGCCTTCTAGAGAGGCAATTTCAATAATTGAAATATCAAACGTACCACCACCTAAATCGTATACAGCGATCTTACGATCTTTTTGTGAACCGCCAGATTGTTTCTTATCTAAACCGTAAGCTAGTGCAGCAGCGGTAGGCTCATTAATAATTCGCTTAACTTCTAATCCAGCAATTTTACCGGCATCTTTGGTAGCTTGTCGCTGAGAATCATTAAAGTAAGCTGGGACAGTGATGACTGCCTGGGTAACAGGTTCACCCAAATAAGCCTCAGCATCGGCTTTAATTTTAGCTAGCACTCGTGCAGAAACTTCAGGCGGCGCCATTGATTTGCCATTGGCAGTGATCCAAGCATCACCATTTTTCGCTTTGACAATTTCATAAGGCACCATCTCAACATCGCGCTGCACTTCTTTATCTTCAAAACGACGCCCAATAAGACGTTTTGCCGCATGAATGGTATTTTTAGGATTGGTAACAGCCTGACGCTTCGCAGACTGCCCAACAAGGATCTCACCATCATTGGCATAAGCAACCACAGAAGGTGTAGTTCGTGCACCCTCAGCGTTCTCAATAACACGGGGCTTTCCACCTTCCATGATGGCAAAACAGGAGTTGGTTGTTCCTAAGTCAATACCGATAATTTTAGACATAATTGAAATCTCCACTAATTTAATAACTGATAACACTAAAATGGGGGTTAAGAATTTTTTTTCAAGTCATTCACTAAAAAAATCACCCTTCCCACAACAAAAACTAAACTCACAATCCGCTCTATTTGGCTACGACCACCATCGCAGGTCGAATAAGCCTATCATTCAATAAATAACCTTTTTGTAACACACGAACCACACTATTAGACGCTACCTGGGCAGACTCTTCAGTGCTCACAGCCTGGTGATGCTGTGGATCAAAGGGTTCACCCAGGGGGTTAACCTGCTTGACGCCGTAGCGCTCTAACGTTTGATAGAGCATATTCATGGTCAAGTCGACCCCTTCATGAATGCTCTTAGCAAACTGGTTATCGCCGTATTCACACTCTAGGGCATGCCCTAGACTATCAACCACTGGCAATAAGTCATTAACAAATTTCTCTAAAGCGAATTTACGCGCATTTTCGACGTCTTTCGCTGCTCTTCGCCGAGTATTTTCCATTTCAGCGCGTGAACGCATCACTTCATTCCAATGCTCGTTAAGTTTCTGCTCAGTCTCGGTTAGCTGATCTTCCAAACGCTGATAGGAAGGATGACCAAGGGCAGAGGCCTCATCAGTCTGTTGCGAGTCATGCGTATGGTGCTGATCTGAGGGCGCTTCAGCACCCGCTTGCTCGCCAGCCGCAGCATCCTCTGGCGAAGGCCAGCGTTTCTTAGCTGATTCCGAGCCCGCATTCATGCGTTCGGCCTTGGAGGCACCCGTATTCCCATTATCTTGCTCTGCCATAACAATCTCCTGAATCTTGTTTACGATTTAAACATGGAATGTATATAGGGGCTCCATGTGGATATTTCAAGGGGCAAAGAAGGATTAGAAGCAATGAAGCAACAGACTTTATCACCTAATTTTAACAGATGACAACACCAATAAAAGCAAGTATTCTAGCACTCAATCAAGTGAGTATGCGTGGTATTATTAGGGTGCAATTATGATTACAAAAAAAGTTTCGCGTAAATATCTTGAATTACCAGTAGATGTCCTAGAGATAATACTGGGCAAGCTTCCCCTTGCCGATCAACGAAGATTCATCCAAGTCAACAGAACTTGGGCTAAAGCATGGTCAGGCGCCCCGCGACCCAGTTTTTGGAAAAAGATTTTTGCACGCCATTTTCCACAGCAGTACCGTTTTCTACTAGCCACTAATGCTAATATAGTCGATTGGCGCATCGAATTCCTAAATAAACAAAGACAAGTATCGGCACATCTCACTGCGTTTCAACGTAAATTATTGCTGT
>JBGSSQ010000086.1:0-3599 GCA_041736975.1 Gammaproteobacteria bacterium | reverse complement strand
TAGAGCGGTTTTTCTCAATCCGATTTTTGAAAATAATTCAATCAAAAACCAATGATTAAAATTGATGAAGACTGGTCGGAACAACTAGAATATATTCCGGCTAAAATTAAAGTGATTGAGTATGTTCGAATGAAATATGCTTGCCGAACCTGTGATACGCTAAGTGTTGGCGAAAAACTAGCAAGCCCTATTCCTAAATTCATGGTGGGATCGAGCTTATGGGGGGCTGTGATTTTAAGTAAATACCAGCATCACCTGACAGTGACTATTTTCTGGGTTGCCACGTTGCGCTCGCAATGAGGGTATTTTGCTAAAGTAACGGTGTTTTGCTTGCAATGAGGATCTTGGGTAAGGCCACCCCCCAGATGCAAAATTTTTTCTAGCTCTGTAGTGCGTTGATTAGGGCGGCTAGAAAACGAGCGGCTTCGCCGCCGGTTATGAAGCGGTGATCTACAGTGAGCGATACTGGTAGGATTTTGTGCACGGCGGGTTGGCCGTTGTCGACGACCACGGCGTCGCGGAGTTTGCCTATGCCAATGATGGCTACTGTTGGTGGCACAATAAGCGGGCTTGCGTAGCGGCCTACAAAGACGCCGAAATTGGAGAGGGTGATGGTGGCGTCATGGAGGTCGGCGGGTGGGAAGTCTTGCTTTTTGGCATGTTCTTTGAAGGCGTTAATTTTTGCGCGCAACTCAGTATCACTTAAATTGGCGATATTTTTGATTACCGGGGCATAGAGTCCTGACTCTGTGTCTACAGCGACGGCAAGATTGATGGCTTCGATGAGTTTGGCGCTTAATGATTTACCATTAAAATGTGCATTTAATTTAGGCACAGCTTCACAGGCGGCCTGAATAGCACGCATGATACGTACACTGATATCTTCTTTGGGGCCGAAATGCTGAATATCCGCATCGTCCACAATAGTGACAGGGACCACTTGTTGTTGAGCAAGGGCCATGTTGATGGCCATGCTTCGCGTGACACCGTGTAGAGCAGTGTAACCAGCAGGGATTGGTGAGTCGTTATTAGTGCCACTGGCGGCAGCATTAACATCGCTAGCAGTGACAGAAGCGCCTGGCCCTGTAGGAGTTACTGTACTTAAATCCACACCTAAGGTGCTCGCTAATTTACGCACAGCGGGGCTAGCTTTAACACGAGCGCCTTGTGCGGCAGCTGGCCTTACACCTGTGGCACTTTCTTGTATGATGGTATTACCGACTTCAATAGTGCCCACCACGGTACCAGCATCTTTTTTATGCCGGTCCGGCTCATGACTCGTTTGCGCATCAGCTTCAAAACTGACTAAAGGAGCGCCTGTTTTGACGAGTTCACCGGGTTTGCCGTGTAGTTGGGTGATGGTTCCTGTGAAAGGCGAGGGGACGTCAAGTAGTGCTTTGGCGGTTTCCATAGCCACAATAGGCTGATCCTCATTCACATGATCGCCTTCCTTCACGAACCATTCTCTAACCTCAGCTTCTTGTAAGCCTTCGCCAAGATCCGGTAAATAAAAAACTTTCATAGAAACTCCAAAAATTGTGGTGTGCGTTAGTGGGCGTTATACAGGCCCTTACGCGTGTGCCATTAACTGTTTAGCGGCGTCGATAATGCGCACAGTGCTGGGCATATAATGACTTTCAAGTTTATAGTAGGGCATTACGGTATCAAAACCGGTGACTCGATGAATAGGGGCAACCAAAGACATCATAGCATGCTCGGCGACTAAGGCGGCAATTTCGGCGCCCACGCCACAGGTTTTAGGTGCTTCGTGTACAATCATCAAACGTCCTGTTTTTTCAACCGATTCTAAAATTGTGGCAATATCAATGGGGCTGATGGTGGCCAAATCAATGACCTCAGCATGAATGCCGTGTTGTGCTAATTGATCAGCGGCTTGCAAGGTTTCGACGGTATAAGCTCCCCAAGTGACCATAGTCAGATCACTGCCTTCTCGCAGCACAAAACATTGGTCCAGAGGCAGTGCTTCGCCATTGTCTGGGACGTCTTGTTTCACTAAACGATAAATTCTTTTAGGCTCCAGAAAAATAATGGGGTCGGGGTCGCGAATGGCCGCTAGTAACAGACCATAAGCGCGGGCAGGGGAGGAGGGGATCACTACCCGTATTCCGGGGACGTGAGCGAACAGTGCCTCATTGCTTTCAGAATGGTGTTCCGGTGCGTGAATACCGCCACCGTATGGCGCCCTATAGACTACAGGGCAAGTGATTCTCCCGCGGGTGCGATTACGCATACGTCCAGCATGGCTGACAATTTGGTCAAAGGCGGGGTATATAAAACCTTCAAATTGAAATTCAGCTACAGGTTTTAAACCTTGAGCAGCCATGCCAATGGCCATACCGCCAATCATGGATTCTGCCAGTGGGGTATCTAGAACGCGATCAGGTCCAAATTTTGCTAACAAACCCAGTGTGGTACGGAACACGCCGCCATTAGTGGCCACATCTTCACCAAACACGATGACGTTTTCATCGGCTTGCATTTCATAAGCCAGTGCTTGAGTGATGGCTTCTGCTAAAGTGATCTCAGCCATGGGTGCCTCCTAGAATTTCGCGTTGATCCAGCATGGCTTCAGGAAGCTCTTTGAATAGATAATCCATGATACTTTCTGGTGGTTGTGGTGTTTTGCTCGCGTATTCCTTGATAGCTTGATCGAGTTCTACCGTTAATTTGCTGATTAACTCTTGTTCTAGCGTATCGCTCCAAGCGCCTTGCTCGGTCAGGTAGTGTCGTAGCCGAACTAAGGGCTCTTTTGCGGCAGCGTCTTTGACGACTTTTTCGTCCCAGTAGCGTTTGGCATCGTCTGCTGTGGTATGGTCAGAAAGTCTATACGTAATAGCTTCGACTAATGTTGGGCCCTGGCCTGCACGTGCTTTTTCAACGGCTTTGCCGATGATCTCGCGCACCGCAATCACATCATTACCATCCACTTGTATGCCCTCAAATCCAGCAGCAATAGCTTTTTGAGCCAGCGTTTGTGAATGCGATTGAATGTTCCGTGGTACTGAAATGGCCCATTGATTATTGTTTATCACAAAGACCACGGGCAAGTTCCAAGCACCGGCAAGATTTAATGCCTCATAAAAAGCGCCTTCTGAAGTGCCGCCATCACCGATGGAGGTCACAGCAACGCGTGGCTGCTTGCGATATTTAAAGGCGTAAGCGACGCCACAAGCATGGAGGCACTGAGTAGCAATGGGCACGCTGGGAGGAAAATCTTCGCGAGGCCCTTGAAAGTCGGCACCTCGTTCATCACCACCCCAATAACTTAAAATTTCCGCAATGGTAACGCCGCGCTCTAGCAGTGCACCTTGATCGCGGTAGTAGGGGCAAAAGACGTCCTCTGGACGCATAGCATCACCCAGCCCGGTGGAAACGGCCTCTTGGCCCAAAGACGAAGGGTAGGTGCCCATTTTTCCGGTGCGTTGCATCAGTACGGCTTTAGCATCGAGTAGTCGCGTCCGTTGCATGGACGTGTACAATTGGATTAAATGATTAGTATCAGCGGCAAATGCAGGGAGGTCTTGGACGATTTGCCCATCCTCATTCAAGAACTGCTGGTATTGAATACTAAATTCAGC
>JBGSSQ010000067.1:0-5241 GCA_041736975.1 Gammaproteobacteria bacterium | reverse complement strand
CTGCCAGAGTAATTAGATTAAATTCCATACCAGTAAGAGAAAACACACCTAGAGCCACAATGGGATCATGGACCAAAGCAGCAATAGCACTCACACCAAATCGAAACTCAAAGCGTAATGCCACATAAGCCAAGGTACCTAGCAAAGAAACTATGATGGCCAGAATGCCGTTGGTGACTAAAGTTTTACCCACTTGAGGACCAATGTATTCAACCTGCTGCACTTCACCACCCACTAATGCACCTTGAACTTTTGCTTGTAATTGCTTTTGGTCAAGATTCTCCTGCTCGCCTATGCGAATTAATACATCACTAGACGAACCATAGGGTTGCACCACAGCTTCTGCAAAGCCTGCGGTTGTTAGTTGATCACGAATAGCATTAATGTCAGCCGACTTTGGATAGGTGACCTCAATTTGTGTGCCTCCGGTAAAATCCAAACCTAAGTTAAGGCCTTTGACACCTAAAATTATCAAAGAAACCAAGCATATTAAAACTGAAAATATGGCTGCTTTTTTACGTTGCCCCATAAAGTCGATGTTGGTATTGGTCTTGAAAAATTCCATTATTTCTATCCTTTTGCTGTGACTACACGACCGATGGACAAGCTTTTCACTTGGCGGCGACCGTAAACAAGATTAACCAATGCGCGAGAATATACCACCGACGTGACCATTGAAGTAAAAAGACCAATAGTGACAGTGACAGCAAAACCTTTGACCATTCCACTACCCAGTGCAAATAGTACAATCATCACAATCAAGGTGGTTACATTGGAATCGATAATGGTACCTAAAGCTCGCTCATAGCCCGCCTTAATACTCGCTTGTGCGCTCATACCATTGCGTAAATCCTCACGAATGCGTTCGTTAATCAACACATTTGCGTCTACTGCCATAGCGATAGTTAAGACGATACCGGCTATCCCTGGTAATGTTAGCGTAGCCCCTAATAAGGATAAGATTGCCAAGATAAAAAAGACGTTGAGCAGCAATGCCACATTTGCAAATATACCAAACAAACGGTAGTAGACAATCATAAAGAACAGCACAATAGAAATGCCCACCACGATCGATAAAACCCCTTTTTGAATATTTGATTTACCTAAACTTGGGCCTACAATACGTTCTTGTATAAACTCAACTGGTGCAGTAAAAGCCCCTGAGCGTAACAACAGCGCCAAATTTTGCGCATACTGAGTGCTCGATAAACCTGTGATTTCAAAGTTATTACCTAAAGCACTTTGAATGGTAGCAACACTGATGATTTTTTCAGCGGGGATTCTTACTGTCACTACTTTACCGTCTACTAGTTTTGTTTCTGTTTTGGATTCGACATAAATTACCGCCATCGATTTGCCAATATTTTCTGCCGTGGCACGATGAAACAGACTCTCACCACCACCACCTAAACGAACATCCACCTTGGGCCTACCTGTGTCTCCCATAGATGCTGTTGCATAGGTGATTGAACTGCCTTGCAAAATCACTTCATTTTTTAATAACACAGGTCGACCATCATAATTATACAAACGCGTCCCCATCGGCACGATGCCGGCTTGAGCACTGGCAAGATCATGCTCATCATCGACCATCTGGAACCGTAGACTCGCTGTTTTACCAATGATTTCCTTGGCACGGGCAGTATCTTGCACACCAGGCAAATCAACCGAGACTTTATTCAATCCTTGTTGCTGTACAACTGCCTCGCTCACACCCAGTTCATTAATACGATTGACAAGGATAGTCATGGTTTGCTCTACAGCATAATCACGTAATTTAATTAGGGCGGCCTCATTCATTTTCGCGTTAATTTGAAACGCACCACCTTCTTCACTCATGGTCACAACATAATCAGGCAAGTGCTTGGGTAAATAGCCATAAGCTTTTTTCTGAGTCTCTGCATCGCGGAAGGTAATTTCAATACCACTTTTTTGATCGCGTTTAATCGATGAATAGCGAATATTTTCCTTGCGAAGATCATTGCTGATAGTATGAATCTCGCCGTTTTCTCTCATTTTGGTGCTTTCGTCAACATCGACTGCAAGTAAGAAATGGACGCCACCGCGCAAATCCAACCCTAATTTTAGCGGTGCCGCTCCTATGGCTTGTAACCACTTAGGTGTGCGAGGTGCTAGATTCGGAGCAACAATATAGTCTTCTCCTAGAGAGGCTTTAATATAGTCACTGGCCTTCAACTGCGTATCAGGATCAGGAAAACGGGCTAAAATTTGCCCATCCGTTTTCTTGACTGACAAGTAAGTCAGATGCTGTGCGGTAATAATATCTTGGACTTTTATTACTAGGCTATCTTCTACAGCCTTGCTTTCACTGAGTGAAACCTGCACAGCATAATCTTCACCGTATAAATTAGGGAGCGTGTAAATAACGCCTATAACAACGCAGACCAACAAAATTATGTTTTTCCACCATGGATAATGATTCATAATGTCCTTACCTAAATGTCAATTGAAATACTAAGCGAGCGTCTTCATCGTTCCTTTGGGGAGAATTTTCGATATAGAAGCTCTTTGTAAAATAATCTCTACACCGTCAGCTAAAGCAACGCGTATAAAATCGTCAGAAATTTTGCTAATGCGCCCAACCATACCACCCGCGGTGATAATTTCATCACCCGCTCCTAAAGACTCCATCAATTTACGATGCTCTAACTGCTTTTTTTGTTGCGGCCGAAATATCATAAAATAAAACAGTAATAATATACCGCCTAACATTGGCGCCATACTTAAAAAACTCTCTTGCATACTCGGTGTTTCTGCCCCAGTGGATGCTGCTGCAAAAACGTCACTTACACCTAACACAGCCACAAAACTTAACATTATTTTAGCTACAGTCTTCATTGAATATCCCCTTCATGATTGTCAAAACTTCACCTGCTCACCTTCAAGGTTCTTAAGGCTATACTCAGATAATGTACCCTGTTCTATGGCTAGACGCAAATCGGCCATCAAGCGCTGATAATAGCGTAGATTATGGATCGTATTCAGTATAGCGCCTAAGATTTCCTTACATCGATCTAGGTGATGCAAATAAGCACGTGTAAAATGCAAACAAGTGTAACAATCACAATGCTCATCAAGAGGGCCCATATCGGCACGGTATTGGCTATTTCGTATTTTGACTATGCCCGCTGACACAAATAGATGTCCATTACGGGCATTGCGAGTGGGCATCACACAATCGAACATATCAATACCCCGCTTCACCCCATCCAAGAGGTCAGCAGGCGTACCCACCCCCATTAAATAACGTGGATGTTGTTGAGGCATTTCTGGTAAGAGGTGATCCAACACGGATAACATCTCTTGTTTTGGCTCGCCTACCGACAAACCACCGATGGCATAACCATCAAAACCAATAGACAACAGTTCTTGAAGTGACTGACTACGTAAATCGTTATACATTCCACCCTGTACAATACCAAATAAAGCCGAGGGATTATCATCATGCCCCTCTTTGCTGCGCTTAGCCCAACGCATTGATAAGGCCATAGACTGCTCTGCTTGGTCACGGGTAGCGGGGTAGGGAGTACACTCATCAAAAGCCATAACAATATCTGACCCCAACACCCGCTGCATTTGCATAGAGATTTCCGGTGTTAAATAAACGGGGGAACCATCTATAGGTGATTGAAAATGCACACCGTCCTCTTTGAGCTTACGCATTTTCCCTAAACTAAATACTTGAAATCCACCAGAGTCAGTCAAAATTGGCCCAGACCAGTGCATAAAACCGTGTAAGCCACCGTGAGCTTGAATGATCTCAGCGCCCGGCCTCAGCATTAAATGGAAAGTATTACCCAAGAGTATTTGAGCACCACTTTGACGCACGTCTATAGGCGTCATGGCTTTCACAGTACCATACGTTCCCACGGGCATAAATGCCGGTGTCTCAACGACGCCACGCTCAAATTCCAATCGTCCACGACGAGCAGCGCCCTGTGTTTTCAATACGGTAAATTTCATTGTCATACGGACTCACTATAGCCAAACTCATCAATGAGCATAGCATCTCCATAACTAAAAAAGCGGTATTCCTGAGCTACTGCATGCTGATAAGCCGCCATGGTATTCTCGTATCCGGCAAAAGCACTAACCAACATCAATAAGGAAGATTCAGGAAGATGAAAGTTGGTGATCATCGCATCAATAATCCGGAAGGTAAATCCCGGTGTAATAAATATTTCGGTCTCACCCTGATATGGACGGATTTCCGCCTCTGAGCCTGCTGGCGTCAACAGGATACTGGAGGCTAAAGAGCCTTCTCGGACTGACTGAGCAGCTACCGTTTCCAGAGCACGTACCGTAGTGGTTCCAACGGCAATCACTTTATTACCTCGTTTTTTGGTCTCCATAATTTGATCACAAAGTGATTGACTCACTTCAATATGCTCTGCGTGCAGTTTTCCAGATAATATCTGCTCAGAGCGTAGTGGCGCAAAAGTGCCGGCGCCTACATGTAAAGTCAAAAATCCACACTGAACACCTTTTGATATGAGCTCTCTCAACAGAGTCGGGTCAAAATGTAACCCCGCCGTAGGAGCCGCAACAGCCCCGGGATATTCTGCAAAAACGGTTTGGTAACGCTCTTTATCGCTGGCTTCAGCCTCACGCCCCAGGTAGGGTGGCAAAGGAATTTCACCCACCGCCTCCATCCACTCGGCAATATCCAGATCAATCGCCATTTCTAGCTGGTATAATGCGCCATGCCGCCCTATCACTCGAGCCCACTGCTGGCCTTCCAAAAGTATTTTAGATCCGATTTGAGGTGCTTTACTGGCTCGTATATGCGTGATGAGCTGATTGTTGGCTTGAACCCGCTCTATGAGCAACTCCACCTTTCCTCCCGACTCTTTTTTACCATAAATCCTGGCGGGAATAACTTTTGTATTATTAAATACAAGCAAATCTCCAGGCGCCAAATAATGGGGAATCTCAACAACGTGTGAGTCGGTCAGAACACCCGATCGACGATGTAGACACAGCAATCGACTCGCGCTGCGTGTAGGCAGTGGATATCGAGCGATCAATGCCGGTGGTAACTTATAATGATAATCAGAAACGTCCATACCGCTAGTAACCTGTTATTGAATAACGGGGATTTTAGCAAAGACAGACACAATTATATAGTCTTAGTTGCCGCTCACTGTTACTGGACTCTATGCAGATTTAACTGGTTGTAAGCCTGGCAAATTAGCAGGGTTAGTTGTATTTAGGTGGGTC
>JBGSSQ010000066.1:0-1623 GCA_041736975.1 Gammaproteobacteria bacterium | reverse complement strand
TATAAATAGAGATTAGGTGGGATAATTCAACAGTATAACACGTTTGCCGTCAAAAAAAGGCACAAGGTGATCAATCAACGCTTTGCCAGAGAGAGGTTTCATGCCATCCCGTTAAATTTGTGACTCTCGCCTGTTTCTTTGACGCGCGCCCATTTTATCAACGAATTACCAAACCTTTACAGCAATGACGATGGGAGGGAGGGCGAGCAAGCCCGCCACCATTTCTCTTAGAGGAGATCGTGATTGGAATTTAAAGTAGAAGTGCCGAAAACATTAAGACGCGTATCTTCGTTAGGATCAGCATTCAACGCTTGCGGCCCCTGAACTCCCGCATATTGACTCTTGATACAACAACAGCGTACACAAGCGTATAGGCCTAATCCCATCACTGCTAAACCGAATAATGCCGCAGGAATACCTATACCCAGCGTGAGGGCTAGCTCACTTTGGTTGATCGACGAAACAGCCCCCTGAACGCTACTCACCAAACAATCTTGTGTCGCTTGCGAATGGGTCATATTCGGAAAGTGATGAATTGCCAACGACGCGATTTCATGTTCAGGCAAAATACGATCAAAAATTTTAAATATATGCCAGAAACCATCGGGAACACCACCCAAGACCACCATAGCATCAGCCAATTTTTGAACGGGGTTCAAACCAGTCTTGGTCACACCACAGGTGCCATCCAAAAAGCCCTGAGCAACATCCGCTAATTTAGCAAATGTAGGGTCGTAAGAGTATAAATAGAGGCAGCTATCAGGCGCAAGTAAAGTGACATTAGCACTCATCGTGTGGTGTGCCGCTGCCGTAGGCAACAATGATGCACCCACCAAAAACATCAGCCCTGCTCGAATAGTGTCTTCATATCCGGCTGGGATCATGACATCAGCGCGTCGCATTTTCTCTATTATTTCATCAGCCACAGGTCGGGGTAATTGTTGAGAAAATTCTGTGGAGGCCATAAGCCTGGCGTGAGTAGAGATCTGAAAGCCAAGTTCACAGGTTACTGAATCTGTATGGCTATCATCAAGCCTGTTGTTATCTGTTATTGCCAAGGTCTGTTCAGCCATCAACTCTTCTGGTGGGTCAAGTAAATTATCTATTTGGTCGCCCATCCACTCCCAAAAACGCTCTAGAAACGAAAATCGAACTGATTGGCTTATCTCATTTTTTTGATTCATTCTACTGTTCCCTTTAGTTTGAAGACCGTGGTAGATTATAGTACTTGGCGTTGTCTTTCAAGATTATTGGTGACTATTCACTACCTTGAAAATAGTGGCGATTACATCATGTGCTGAATACTGACGATTATTGGAAGAAGGTTTGAGGATGCTTATTTTAGGTATAGAAACATCGTGCGATGAAACCGGGGTTGCGCTCTACCACGAGTCCGACGGGCTCATCGCGCATAAACTGTACAGCCAGATAGCACTGCATGAAGAATATGGCGGAGTGGTGCCGGAACTCGCTTCACGCGATCAAATTCAAAAGCTATTGCCACTGATACGCCAACTGTTGAAAGAGGCTGATCTCAAACTACACGACCTCTCAGGCATAGCCTTTACAGCAGGCCCTGGTTTGGCTGGCGCTTTAATGGTCGGAGCCTGTGTGGGACAAAGT
>JBGSSQ010000439.1:0-3428 GCA_041736975.1 Gammaproteobacteria bacterium | reverse complement strand
TAATATTTTGCTCAATTTCCAATGGTTTTTGCCAAAATACTTTTCGGTGAGTATTAGGCACTTTTCAAGTATTTCGAAACCATTTTTTGAGTCATGTTTTTCGGGATCACTTCTTTCAAAATAAGCATAACCTAAAACTCTCATTATTTCAGGTGTCAATGTGGTGGTGTCTAAACTCTGTATAATCTCTAACGCTTTTTGGAGCAACTCAATTTTCTGTGAGTAATCCTTCAATTCACCATTAATTTCTGCTAGCGTCGACAATGAAAAAGCAACCTGGTAATGTTTTGATCCATAGAATGACACTGACAGTGCTAATGTTTTTTCTGCTAAGACTTTAGCTCTGTGAAATTCTTGTATATATTTAAATTGTTTACTTAGCTGCCCGCTGAGTCTGATACGTTGCTGATCGACAATATTTTCCTGTGAATCTACAATAATTTGCGCCTGCTCAGCCCATTTTAACGCTTGCTTTTTTTCATCCAGCTGCCAACTCGCTTCGCTTATCAATAATATACAATCAACTAGTGTGCAGATATCATTGCCATAAGGTGATTGATAAATTTTTAGTGCTTGTAATGCCTGATCATAGGCATACTGCACATTTCCCAACGCAAGATTTATTTTGGCTGATAATTCAATAGTAAGTGCAACATCGAGATTGGCTTGATTCGGATAAGTTGTTTTAGCTATTGATCGTGCACGATCAATGATTATTATAGCTTGGGCTGGCCCATCAAGTTGGTGAGTTGCTTGGGCTAAAAGTACAAGGGGTTTCAGGAGTTTAATATCATTACGACCAAAGCTACGTTCCAATGCATCTAGAGATTGTTCTAACAAAGCTTTTGCCTTCAGATGGTCACCTAAACATGATTTTACCATGGCATTTGCACAATAGGCTTCGACTAAGAACAAATGGTTTAATTGATAATGGTTTTCTAAAATGGGTGTAGCTTGATTAAGCAATTTATTCGCCTTAACAAAATCACTTAGTAGCAGATAAATCCCAGCAAGCCGAACCTGCAAGGTTGCCATTCTCCAGTTAAAACACTCAAAATACCCTTCTTGTATTTTAAATGCACGCTCTACGACATCTCTTGCTTGTACAATCAGTCCGCAACGTACATACAAATCGACCAAATTACTCAACACTTCTGTTGTTGCAATATTATTGCAACCATAATATTTTTCCGTAATCATTAATGCCCTATCTAGTGCTTTTTTTGATTTATCGTGCTCATTTAACATGCAGTGAGTGACACCAATTTCATTGTATAATTGCCCAAAGATAATATCATTTTGATCATAGTGCCCCTCAATACTCGCTAAAATATCGAGTAAGATCAGCAGTTTTTTTGGTGCATCGTCAATGATAAGTGTTGCTAATCGTATTTTTGTACCCGCAATTTTATAGTGACCCTCACCGTAAACGCTGGTATATATTGCCCTCACTTTATCCAAATTTTCTCTTTGTTTTTGCAAATCACCTCGGTCGCGATAGCATTTTTCCAATAATGAGAATGAGCTTGCCATATTAGGATGAAATGGTCCGTAGTTATCATCTAGTATAGGTATTACGTGATTTTCAGTGAGCTTAATGGCTTTTTCAGGCTCCCCAAAGTCACGATGTATTTGAGCTATAATAAAGAGTAAACTTGCAGTTTTAAGTGGATTTATTTCTTCATTTTCTTCAAAAACTTGCAGTGCTCGTTTTGCAAAATACTTCGCTTTACGGCTATCAAATAAACAACTATATGTAAAAGCTAAATCCCGAAGCAAGTCAATAAGTGCTACTGATTTGGTGCCATGCTGCTGCTCATGATATGTTAATACATCTTCATATAATGCTGCCTGCTT
This sequence comes from Gammaproteobacteria bacterium, assembly GCA_041736975.1. GTDB lineage: Bacteria > Pseudomonadota > Gammaproteobacteria > JAIEPX01 > JAIEPX01 > JAIEPX01. Next base: position 1,571 of record JBGSSQ010000439.1, on the reverse strand, counting down.
TGGGTAGTCATTAATACTACATTTAGCCAGGCAATATTGGCCCCGGGCTACTTCAATTTGAACATGTAATTTTTTGCTTTCACCATGAAGTTTTAATTGCTCAACCACAATCTCTATATGAGGCTGTAATAATTTCTTACGATCGTTCTCAGCTATTGGATCGACTTCGTTAATGAAAAATGTGTTGGCAATATCTATCCAGCATAGCAAATACTTTTGTTTTTGTTCTTGATCGTCACTCGATTTTAAAATGTCTTGCACAATTTTATGCATTCTTACGTGGTTCTCAATGCCTGAAGCTTCTACTAAGCTGTACTTTGCTAAAGCATATAACGAGCTTTGACAAATATATTTATTCTGAGTCAATAAACTGACCAACGCTTTATCAATAGGCAATTCTGCCGCCATATATGCACAAGCCTGCACAATTCGTCTTGTATTTTGATCGCTGATTTTAGCTAAGCATAATTGTACCGTTGTCCACACAGTTGCTTTATGTGGTTCATAAGCTGCGGTCTGTGCGTTCTTTTCTTTTGTATGGGGATCATTTTTTGCTTCAATATCTAAATATTGCGCTTTTTTATCACAAAATAAAGTAAGATATTCAGAAATGGATATCATGTTTTCCGTTATAAATGCTAATGCTTGAGTCAAGCCTAACGGGAAATACCCCAATGTTTTTGCTAATTTTTTTGCCTCTTTCTCTGTGTGGCTTATTTTACTGTCACGCTTAAGCACGGTGGCAATATAGGCAAGCGCATCTTCTTTTGTGAACTCGGTTAAAGTTAACTGCTGAAATGTATCATCCCAGTCACTGCAATTGGCATTGCGTGTGGTTACTAGGACATGGAAGCCTTTACGTTCTGGCAAATAAGGCGCAATATCATCGTAGTGTTGGGCATTATCCAATACGAGCAAACAATGCCCCCGGTGCATTTCATTGTATTGCACCAATTTATCAAAAACTTGCTGATATAAATCAGCGCCCTTAAAGAGTCTTGTGTCAATCCCAAGCTGTGCCCCAAGCCGAATAAACTGCGAACTCAATAAGCCCATGCTGTGTTGCCCGCTATCAGACCCTGCCAACATCCAAATGACCGAGGCATAGCCTGTGGTTTTATTGATTTTATGCTCAGCAAGTTTTCGATTGGCTAACATCACCGCTAATTGTGTTTTACCGATCCCTCCTGTGCCTGTCACTTGTTTGCCTGGCGTGATCACCGTGACTGCAGATTCAGACGTAAAATCGCCCAATTGCTCAAGCACCGCTTTTCTTCCGGTGAAATCAGCAAAGGGACGAGGCAATTGAAAACGACCGTTAAACGGTTCACTCGAAGGTACGTGAGTTCGCTCATCCTCAAATAACCTTGGAATGAGATGATCTGCTTTGCGTTGTTCTTTGACATGCTGATAGCACTTTGAGCCATGCTCCAATTTCGCCATTGCGTCAGTGTAATACATCTCTAATTGCTGCGCATGCAACTCAACTTCTACGCCAAGCGGTTGTAAAAATTGAGGGTGCTGTTGACTAAAATCACGCCAACAAGCCTCAAAATCTGCTTGCTCGCAGT
>JBGSSQ010000055.1:0-4540 GCA_041736975.1 Gammaproteobacteria bacterium | reverse complement strand
CGCTGCTAGGAAGTCCAGTTGTGGTGCTTGTAATTTGAAATTGCCTTTAATAGGACTGTTGGCCCAATTAGCTGAATCCAGCTGTGCCATATTTGAGTAAACTTTTGCGGTTAATGTGCTTTTTTGCAGCAGCTCTAGATTGACATCAGTTGAAAATTTTTGTGCATTTAATTGTGTGGTAATGCTGCCACCTTGGTATTTAAAATGTCTCGATATATTATCGATGATATAGGTGAATACACCGGGCAGTAAATCTATTTTCAATTCTACAATGGGTACGTCCTTTGGGCTTAGTTGTAATTTGCCTTCAGCACTCATTTCACCTCGTAGGCTCATATCCCCTAACCAAGGGTTGAAAATATCTAGAGGAATTTTCTTTGTTGTCATTTCAGCATTGAAGGCACTGCCTTCTTTCCAATGGGCATTGAGGCAGAGTGAGACTGTATCGTGTAATAAACAAAGCGGGGCTATTTCAATAGTATCACGACTGAGTGACATTGGTACTCTAGACTGCAGATGCCACTGATGAAGATGAGGAGAGTTAAAGTTCATTTTCTGCAAACTGCCTTGCCAAAGGAATTCATTATTGAAACTACCTGTAGCTTGGATATCGAGTGATTGTTGTGCGTGAGTGTAATTGGCTTTAAGGGTATGTTGATTGTAGGTGCCCACTAAATCGGTGTGCAAGTTACCTAAAGCAAGTTCACCATGGTTGACGTTATTGACCGTTAACTGAGCATTCATTGGCAACTGGTCATTTTTATAGCTTGCTGAGAAATGGAGTTTTTCTGCGGTCCATGTTTCAAATTTCAATTGCTCTGCATGGATAGTTGCTTTAATGCTAGGCTTTGTAAGGGTTCCTGAAATGGCCCCCTGGCTGACTAAAGAGCCGCTAGTGGGGTAATTTGGAATAAGGTCTTTGAGTTGAGGTAGATTAATATCCCATTTTAAATCTACATTGTCGTCAATGATGCCATTAGCAATCAGAGTCCCTTTACCATAATGGAGACTTGAGTTGATTTGATGCTCGTGTCCATTGGTGGTCTGATATCGAAAGGCACCTGAAATTGCTTGGTTCCTTAGTGATCCACTGACATGATTGATGGATAGATCGAGAGCATGGTTTTCTGAGCGGGACTTGATGACAGCGTTAATATTGCCTGGCCAGTTTGGTGCAACGGATTCAGGGTTAATGCCTTTGATATCAGCCTCAGCAAACCCTCGTATTTTGTCTGTAAAGTCGAGTTCGCCGATTAATTTAACTGTTCCACCAAGGATGCGATTTTCATTGGTGTGAAATTTTAAGTGGTTTAAATTACCTTCGCCTTGAAGAAGCCAGCGATTTTTTTCCTGTTCTACAACAAAGCCATATTCATAATGGCTAAATTTTCCCGAAGTTTCAAAACGAAAATTCATGGGGGTGGGTTCAGTCATGCGACTTAAAAGTTGGATGTGTAATAGCTCAGGATAGAGTTTGGCATGGACAATTAAATTATTAAGTACAATAGGTTTTTTGATGCCGGGGCTTTCAATAGTGATCTTTTTAATTTCAGTGTTTTTAAAGTGCAGTTTTTTAATAGGTGCAGAAAACGTGCTATCACTTTCAAGTTTGGTACTATTGCTTTTAGGTGATGATTTGTTCTTGTTTATTTTTATGTTAAGGTTGTTTATCCTCAGTGTGTTTAGAGTGATTTTTTTGCTGATCAGTTTTGATAAGCGTAAATTAACACGTATTTTATCCGCGCTTATTGTGGTGCCTTCATATGAATATGAAACATCTGTGAGTTCCATAGTACTGATTAATGCGCCTTTTATTTTAGCCACTCGGAGATCGCCTGGTACGTATGGCAATGCAGTATTGAGTAGCCAATGAGAGGCTTTTTCTGAGTTTAAGAAAATATATCCTGCGGTGATGATAGATCCGCACACCAGAACTAAAATAATAATCAATCGCCAGAATAATTTTTTCATATTTCTGGCCCCATGCTAAACTGTATCAAATTTGGGTGGTTGGGGTTATCCAAGTCTCTTGCTATCGTTAATGCAATAGCACCCACTGGAGAATGCCAGACAAGGCCGCCGCCAGCAGCGGAATGATATTTATCAAAATAACTTGATCCCACTTGTCCTGCGTCAAAAAATGCGGCTATATAAAAATTGCCGTAAATGCGCTGCTGAAACTCTAAGCTGCCTACTGAGAGCGTATGGCCGCTAATATTTTTACCTATCTCGTTAAGGTGATGACCTCTCACTGATTGTGATCCACCAGCATAAAAACGAAGTGAAATGGGGATTTCATTAGTGTCTTGAGTGAGAAGATGGCCTAATTCACCGCGTGCGATAATTCGAAATGAGTCATTGAAAGTATGCATCCATTTGGCAAGTAGATACACTTGGAAAAAATCTGTACTACCGAGTGTAGCTTTAGATGCTCCGCGTAAGCTCAAATTAATGCGGTAGCCTTTTGTAGGGGCTGTGGCGTCATCTGTTTGTAGTTTCATCCAACGAATGTTGGGGATTAAAAAAGTGGTGACATTCATGGGCTCGTTGTTAGGTTCGGATCGATCAAACAGTAGTGTAACACCAGCGGTCTGTTCCCAAGACTTTACTAGAGTACTATAACTTGCATTAATTTTTATGTTGTTGAAAAAGCCAACTTCAACATCATTTGAGTGCTCTGCTTCAGCAGAAATTTTGTATAGATCTGTGTTTGGATTCGCTCCGGGGATGTTATAGCTCACTTTGGCTTCAGCGGCATCATCAGCGGCAGATTTTAACGACGCTTTGCCATTAAAACTTAAATAATGGCCGTATGAGTTTAATGGTTTTACATTAATATCAGTGAGACCACGTAGGCCGGTGTCTGTGCCGAAACCCAATCCGAAACTATATTGTTGTGATTTGCGCGCGGTTAAGGTGACAGTGATTGGCACATGTTTAGCTTTTACCATCTCAATTTGTGGGGAAACAGTAACTGACTGAAAATAGAGGCTACTCGATAGATTGCTTTGGAACTTGCTGAGCTTCTCATTATCGTAAGGTTCATTTTCTTTGAAAGGTATGTAACGACGTAGAAAAGATTCTTTCAATCGTTTTTTTGGTTCCTCAGCATATTTAAAAGTAACTTGACCGAAAAAGTAGCGCTTCCCCGTTTGAAATGACAGGATCACATCTGCGCCATACGGGTGTTGATCAATGATGAGTTTATTTTCGATCATATGGGCATCGAAATATCCTCGTTGGGCTGCAAGATTCACCAGCGTATTTTTGGCATCTTCGTAATTTTTAACGGTGAAAGCTTCGCGCCGTTTTAGCGGGAAATTCGCTAGTGCACTTTTAAACGCGGGATCATTTTGGCCTTCTCCAGAAATAGTCACTCGTAAGTTTCTAAGGGGAATTACCGGACCAGGCTGCACAATGAAACGACCCACCCAGCGATTATTGCTTATAGCTTTTAGCTTTGAGTGTACAGTTGCACGAAAGTACCCATAGGGTGCTAAGGCCAGTTTGATTTCATTATCTGCATGCTGATAAAAGTCAATTAATTGGTCTTTATCAAGATTTTGTTTGATTAATACTAATTTACTTTTTAAACGCTTATCAATATTTTCAGCTGGCTCGCCTTGTATTCCTGATATTTTGTAGTCAAATTTGACCGCTGCCCACAGGATGTCCATGGGCAGCAGCAGGGATGCTGAAATCAGTAGTATTTTCCATTGTGTCTTCATTTGGTGGGTCGGGCACTCTGCTGATGTTTAGGTTGGTTGTAGTGTAAGACGCGTTTTGCTTGCTCAGCTAACTCGGGTTTACCCATATTTTCATAGGACTGAATCATGAGTTCTAGGGCTGGGCGAACTTGTGTAGAACCTTGGTAATGCTGTACGACACCGCTAGCGCGATTAGCCGCCGCTACATAGGCTTGGCGTTTAAAGTAAAATTTAGCGACGTCTAATTCATGTTTGGCGAGTAGATTGCGTATGTACCCCATGCGTTTTCGTGCGTCACTGGCGTATTGGCTGCGAGGGAAGAAGCGAATTAAGTCACTAAAATCCTGAAAAGCCTCTCGGATGCTGGTGAGATCGCGTTTCCCCGGATCTATAGGAAAGGTCGTGTGAATCCATGATTTATCACGTTGCATTTTCATGGTGCCTTTCATGTAGTAAGCATAATCTACGTGTTCACTTCGTGGGTACAGGTGTATATATCGGTCTGCGGCAGCAATTGCTGAGGGTAGGTCACCTGAGGCATAGTAGGCATAGATAATGTGTAGTTGTGAATTTTCAGCATACTTACTGAAGGGGTAGAGTGCATCTAGGGCCTCATAATGGCTAATTGCTAGCTTGTAGGATTTTGATGCTACAGCTGCCTCGCCTTGGGTGAAGATTTCTTGGGCCGATTTGTTTTTGAAAGCCTCAATGCTAGAGGGCGCGCTAGAACAGCCTACAGCCATAATTGACGTCATTATAAGTGCAAAAAATAACTTTTTCATGATAAATTCCTAATCTGTTCGCTTCTAAAGATTCCGTTTGCTATAACAGCT
>JBGSSQ010000430.1:0-7079 GCA_041736975.1 Gammaproteobacteria bacterium | reverse complement strand
CCCAGTCCCTAGAAAAACGTCTAAAATGTCTTTTCGTCTACATTGGGTATTATTCAGGAAATACTTCGATTGCCCGTCCCGCTGTAGTATGCGTCTTACTGAGATTTCGTTGTATTTGGCGTATTCACTGCTTAATCGACCATCGGTATTGTCAAAAACCAACTCAATAGAAGCCTGACCTACCGGCTTACGGTTGGTGGTACCGTTAAAAATAACGTCAGCCATGGACTCAGCTCGCAGATTTTTTGCTGAGCTTTCACCTATAACCCAGCGTATAGCATCCACCACATTTGACTTACCACACCCGTTCGGACCCACAACAGCGGTCAGATTACTGCTAAACGTTATCACCGTCTGGTCTACAAATGACTTAAAGCCATTCAACTTAATCGATTTCAAGGGTGTATACATTGCGTGTTCCAGTAGTCACTATTCAAAGCCAAACTCCCCATTCTAAGCATGCTTCACCCCAATATCAAGGCTTGTTTTAGTTTAACAGCCCAACGACTTAATATTGCCTTAATTATTATGGCGTATAATCAATCTAACACTAAAAATAAACAGTATTGTGTAAAATAAACATGAGGGGTGCGGTAATTATGCAAAGTCGATTCATTAAAAAATGGAATGCAGCTATAGCTCTGTTAGAAGCAATGCCAGCGTATGGCCCTCAGAAATTCATTCATTTGCATACTGAGGGTCAATGCGCAGGATTTTCTGCTGCCTTACTAGCGTACGGCTCACGCGAAGATTTAGAGGCTTTTTACCGATACATCGATTTGATTAGCAACCAATCCCCCGAAGCGATTGCCGCATTACTGTCCTCAAACGATAGTAAAGAAAGTCAGCTTGCCAATGAGCTTTTTAATTTCGTCAGCATGCTGAATACCTTGCAAAAAAATCAAATGACTAAAAGTGCTAGCCATCATGGCCCAACCAGGACATCGAATATCCATAGAATTAGCAGTACCGCAAAAGCGCAAATCACTGCTGAAGTATTAGTCAATGAAACCTCAGCACGCAAATTACTAAAAAGATTATCGTTTAATGAGGGGATGCTCCTGGGTGCAGAAGCTCATGCTTATGCGATTTATCGTACTGAAAACACTTGGATCATTTTTGACCCCAATGATAGCGAATCAGGGCGATCACATGAATTCACCTCAATTAAAGCGGCCTCACGAAAATTACTCAAGGTTCTTGATGAGAATACCGAAAGCTTTGCCCTTTCTAAAATGAGTTTCCCACGCGAAACCTTTCAGCTTATTGTCAATATCTTCATGCAGTTTATTAATTTATTTAGGCGTGAAAAGCGTCTGTTGGCACCTGTTGCACTGGCTGCCACTCAGATCGATTTTTCGAATCCCACCAACCCTAGCGAATCTCATGCAGCAGTGGCTTCAAAGCCAAATAACTCACACACTAAAATCATGCAGACAATTGCTGGGCACTCCAACGCTGAAGTTTTAGCCAATAGAGCTATAGAAACTGGGGATGATAAATTACTCCAGGAACTCGTCAAAAAACACAAACTCGATATAAATCAACCTTGGCAAGTCCTGCATGGTGAAAAAACCAATAAAGCCCACCCGCTGGTAGCCGCTATTATATCCAATAATGAGAACATCATTGACACACTGATTTCACTAGGCGCTGATGTTAATACTCAGCATCATGGCAACACCAGCTGTTTACAGCTGGCTATAGAAGAGAACAATCCTGCTTTAGTAGCATGCCTGTTAAAGCATGCTGATCCAAATTTCACTGTTGAGGGCCAACGCTCCCCCTTAGCCACCGCCATTGCCGCAGGAAATAACAATATTGTACAACTGTTACTGCAACACAACGCAAATCCTGATCAAAAAGATTACACTGGCGTCCCCCCATTACTTCACGCCGTCAGCAAAAATGATGCAAAATCAGTTGAACTGCTGCTGAGTAAAGAAGCTAACCCCAATGTTTCATATCAAGGTAAGGCTTCGCCTCTCACTGTGGCTATTCATCAAAAAAATAGTGTTTTAATTGAAATGCTTTTGGAAAATAATGCTGATCCCAATATTAAAGATGACAAGGGTATCTCCCCTCTAATACACGCCGTAATCAGCAACAATGTTGAGAATGTCAACATTCTACTTTCCCATAATGCCAATCCTCATCTCTTGACCAACAAAGGTCAATCAGCTCTGGATCTAGCAAACCACTACAAAAATACAGAAATAGCACAGTTACTATCAAATCAATTGAAACCAGCAAGCGACAACCAGCCTGACAATCTTACCCACTCCGACACTGCCGCCATGGTTCAGGTTTTTGGCTAAACGAGATCAAAATGAGAGCATAATTGCTTTTTGGGAAATGTCTGCTAAATTTTAAGACAGCATTACTCATTTAACATTATGCAACTTATGAAGCTCAACATACATACTCAGCCTGATGATGAGACGTGTGGCCCAACCAGCCTACACGCCGTCTACAGCTATTTTAAAGATGACATCTCTTTACAAGAGGTTGTTAGGCAAGTTGAAATGGTCCCCACCGGCGGTACTGTAGCGGCGATGCTGGCCTGTCATGCTATGGCTCGTGGCTATGAGGCTGAGCTTTATATTTATAATGTCACCTTCTTTGATCCATCCTGGTTTGTTCCACAGACGCTGACTATGCCAGAGATAGCAGATAAGCTACGAGAGCAAATGCGCCATAAAAACAGTGAACGTTTTCACGATGCCTCCTTCACCTATTTACGTTTTATTCAGATGGGCGGCCTTTTGAAATTTGTAGATCTAACACCTGATCTTCTGGATAAAAAATTCAGTCAAAATATACCGGTTATCACGGGCTTAAGTGCGACTTATCTGTACCAAACATCCAGAGAAATCGACACACCTACAGCAATAATTTACGATGATATTAGAGGGGTTCCATCAGGACATTTTGTTGTCTTATGTGGCCAAGATCGCGTAAATCATACTGTTACTGTTGCTGACCCTCACTGTGCCAATCCTATTTCTCGTAATAACTATTACGTAGTGAATACTCGGCGACTGATCAATTCTATCATGTTAGGCGTTCTTACCTATGACGCCAACCTTCTTGTTATTAAACCCAAAGGAATGCCATGAAAAATATCATTGTGACTGACCAAGTTGATCGTTGGAGTTTTCTTGGTGATCAAGTGGAAGTCATTTCCACGTCTGATTACCTCACTCGATCTGAAATTGAGTCTGATCGTCCGATTAGAATTATTAACCTATGCCGTAATTATAAGTATCAGGCGGAAGGTTATTATGTCTCCTTGCTCGCGGAAGCGCGTGGACACAAAATTATTCCATCTGTCATGGCGATTCAAGATATTCACGCGGGAACTTCACGTGCCATCGTTGATGCCACCATTCAAGATGATATTCAGACTGCCTTTAAAGACATCAACCCCCGTGAGCTTGTACTTGATGTTTATTTTGGTAAAAATGAGGATAAAAAACTCAGTAACCTCTGTGCAAAACTCCACAGTTTATTTCCCATCCCTCTTTTCCAGGTGACTTTCACCCTGAAAAAAGAATGGTTAATTCAAAAGATTCAAGCTTTAAGTATTGACGATATCCCCGATGATCGTAAAGCATTTTTTCTAGAATCCGCGACTGACTATTTTGCTCGCAAGCGCTTCTGCTTTTCTCGCATCAAAAACTATTTATTTGATATTGCCATGCTAGTGAATGATCAAGATAAAACATCACCATCGGAAAGTGGTGCACTTGAACGATTTGTTCACGCCGGTGAAAAGCTGGGCATATATGTTCAACCGGTTAAAAAAGAAGAAATTCGATCACTATCAGAATATGATGGGCTGTTTATTCGTGAAACAACCTCAATACTCCATTGGACCTATAAATTGGCGCGAAAAGCTCAGGCTGAAGGGATGATTGTGATTGATGATCCGCAATCCATTCTTCGCTGCACCAACAAAGTGTATCTAGCTGAATTACTAAAAAACAACAAGCTGCCCATTCCTGAAACTACGATTTTGCATAGGAATGCCGCCAATGAACAAATACCGAAAATGGAATATCCCTGCGTACTCAAACGTCCAGATGGCTCCTCTTCACGAGGCTTAACTTTGGTGCATGACGCCGACGAGTTAACACACTTTTCAAACCACTATTTCAAAGATTCTGATCTTATTATTGCCCAGTCGTTTTTGCCCACTGAATTTGATTGGCGTATTGGTATTTTTGATAATAAGCCCATTTTTGCTTGCAAGTATTTTATGGTCAAAAATCATTGGCAAATTCATCTATGGGAAGAAGAAGACTTTGAATTCGGTAATACTCAATCCATCGATATTGCCAAGGTGCCGCCCGCTGTGATTCAGGCTGCACTCAAAGCAGCTTCATTAATAGGCAATAGCCTTTACGGTGTAGATTTGAAGCAAATCGGTGATAAAGTGTACATCATCGAAATCAATGACAATCCCAATATTGATCATGATTGTGAAGATAAGATCTCGGGCGACAAATTATACACCAATTTTATGCAGGTTTTTTTACAACGATTGAAGATGAGAACTGAACATGCCGCCTAACGCTTATCCTTTACTCAGCGTCACTGGCATTGAAGTCGAGTATATGTTGGTTGATAGCAAAACGCTTAATATCTTACCAATTGCCGACCAAGTGCTGCAAGCATTATCCCCTACTCAACAAATAGAGAACGAGATTGAATTCGACAATATAGGCATTAGTAACGAACTAGCCTTACACGTCCTGGAGCTGAAATCACTGAGTCCGGTGACTGATCTATTGCAACTGGAGACAGAGCTCTACACAATTGTGCAGAAGGTAAACCACGTATTGGACGAAAAATTTGGAGCCGTGATGCTGCCTACTGGTGCACATCCCTGGTTTTCACCCGGTGACGACGTGGCTTTATGGCCACATGGTAGCCGAGAAATCTACAATGCCTTCCACCGCATCTTTAATTGCCGCGGCCACGGCTGGGTCAATTTGCAAAGCACTCATATTAATTTACCCTTCAGCACCGACAAGGAATTCCAGCAACTGCACAATGCGATTCGTTTATTAATGCCTATTATACCAGCGTTAACCGCCAGCACTCCTTTCATTGAAGGTCAACTCACCGGCAGTTTGGATTCACGCTTAAATTTTTATGGCGGTAATCAGAAACAATTTCCCATCATTTCGGGGCGAGTGATTCCAGAGTTCATCAATAGCCCTCTGGAATACCAACAGGTTATTCTTTCCCCTATCTATACAGCCATTGCTCCGCATGATCCTGAAGCCATCCTCCAGTATGAGTGGCTCAATTCACGGGGCGCTATTGCAAGATTTGATCGCTCAGCGATTGAAATTCGGGTAGTGGATACCCAAGAATCCCTTCGTCAAGACTTGGCTTGTGTCAGCGCTATCGTTAGTGCCTTGCATTACGTCATTAAAAACACCGATAGCTATTTAATAAATCCCCTCGATATAAATGTATTAGATAGCGTTTACCAGGATACTATTCGCCACGGTCTATCAGGCACGCAACTTCCCGCCATCTATCAACAACAATTTGGGTTTTCACAGGCCTCAACACCTAGGCATTTATGGGAAAAAATCCTGGAAAACACCCCAGTCTCGTTACCCGGTATTTATGAAAATGCCATAACCCATATTCTCACTCAAGGCAATTTGGCGGAGCGGATGGTGAATTATTATAATAAAAACCCATCACTACCCCACCTATACCAGCAACTCGCTGATTTAACAAAGAAAAATGGACAGTTCTGTGCCTAAGATTGTGACCATTATCACCTGCGAACACGCATCTTGCCGTTTGCCAAAAGCTTACAGCACACTATTTTCAAACGCCAAGGTCCTTGAATCACATCAAGGTTGGGACATTGGTGCTGCTCGCGTGGCTAAAGCCATGGCCAAAGAATTTTCATTGCCATTGCATCTAGGACAATATAGCCGATTACTCATCGATTTAAATCGCTCCGTTTCGCATAGACAACTATTTTCACAAATTATTCAAGGACTTAGTCAAAGTAAAAAACAAAAGATTATTGAACAGTTTTATATTCCGTATCGAGAACAAGTGATTAAGGAGATCAATGCTATTATTAAAAAAGGCCATATTGTCCATCACATCTCAGTGCACAGCTTTACCCCGGTTTTAAACGGTAAAACTCGACAATGTGATATCGGTTTACTGTATGACCCTAAACGCGCCTCAGAAAAGCAATTTGCCAGCTCATGGCAAAAAACCTTAAAAGAAACCGGTATGTCAGTACGACTAAATTACCCTTATCGCGGAATAAGCGATGGCTTTGTTACCGGCCTACGTCGCCTAGCCCCACAAGAACAGTATATGGGAATAGAATTAGAAATGAACCAACGTTTCTTCGAAAACAACGGCACACCAAAGACCTCAATTATTCGACAAATTTTGAATTCATACCCTCAGTCACACCGTCATCATGAGCGAAGCGACGTGACCCAGAAAAAATAAATAACCGACTACCCTTAAAATCCCATTATAAAACAGGATTGTCATCACCAGCAGCACGTTCCAAAATGGAACATACTGAATTTTCGTCTAATTCACTAGAATCACGTAGAGTTTGGCTTGCTAGTAACAGTACTTTATCCCTCAGTCAAGACAGTGCTATACTATCGCGCTCAGCTCCGGTGGCACAAATGGATAGCGCAATCCCCTCCTAAGGGATAGGTTACAGGTTCGAGTCCTGTCCGGGGCACCAATTAACAGGCAATAGCACTTACATGAGGCAACTATGAGCACACCTTCACAACGCATTGAAAAAGACAGTATGGGCACCATCGAAGTCCCTGGCAATAAATATTGGGGCGCACAAACAGCACGCTCATTACACCACTTTGCAATTGGCCATGATGTCATGCCGCGTGAGCTTATCCGAGCGTTTGGTATTGTGAAAAAAGCCGCCGCATTGACTAATCATGAGCTGGGAAAACTCGAGCAAACCAAGCTCGATCTTATTAGCAAAGCCGCTGATGAAGTTATTGCCGGCACTCTCGATGCCCATTTCCCTCTGCGAATTTGGC
>JBGSSQ010000369.1:0-8046 GCA_041736975.1 Gammaproteobacteria bacterium | reverse complement strand
TTTGTTGCTATAAAGTGAATGGGTGACTAAATGAAGTAATTGCTTAACTTCCGCTTGAAAACTTAGCGTTTCAGCTTGTGTCTGCACAGACATAATAATCTCTCCTCTACCAATTTTAATAAATTAATACAACCAGACCTTGATGCTTCTCAGGCCTGGTTATTGCCATTGCTCTCCCTTAGATAGGGGCATAATGAAAAATTTCAAGTTATAACGCTAAGGATACTCTCATCGCTATAACACCGTGGTTGTTATAACAATGTCATCGCGAGCGTAGCGTTGCCATCCAGAAAGAAACAACTATGGAGAAACTGCATTGCCTCCAGGATTTAGCTGTGGTGTCTCATTATAGTTAATTTTCCCTAGGTTGCCACGCTTTGCTCGAAATGAGGGTAATAATGCTTTATTTGAATTATTATACTATAATTTACACATATAAAATATATTTGTCTTGGGCGTTTGATTTCAATCTCGTGACGTTTTTATTAGGCACTGGAATGATTACCAAAGTGGTCTACGTGGTGGTGGGCTTAGCCGCAGTACTTGTTACTTATACCAAGTTTGTCGCGAAATAATAGCCCTAATTCAGGGTTATGTTGCTACGACTCGGTGTAAGGATAGGCAGGCTCCGCAAGGAGCCTGCCTAGTTTCTTTGTGCGTGACATAAGGGATCACTTTTGTTGGCAATTCCCGCTTTTGGCGAGAGCTACTGCACCTTAGTCTTTCAGTAACTTAGCATCTATGCCATGCTCAACAAGCATCTCCTTAAGTTTAGCCATCGCTTCAAATTGAATTTGACGAACACGTTCACGTGTCAGATGGATATTTCTTCCGACCTCTTCCAAGGTTTCTCGATCGTGTCCCATTAAGCCAAATCGTCGTGCAAGTACTTCACGTTGGCGAAAAGGTAAGTAATTCAGATACTTATCGAGCTTGTTATAGAGGTCGGAATCTTGCAGTAATAGCTGCGGATCATCATTTTCCTCGTCAGGAAGAATATCAACTAGTGACTTATCTCCCTCACTGACAGGAACATCGATCGATGCCACATCACGTTGCAAATCCATGATGCGCTGAATATCCTCGATCGGTTTGTCCACAAGCGCTGCAATTTCTTCTGAAGTGGGCTCATGATCTAATTGCTGCGTTAGCGTCCTTGCAGCGCGCAAATAGGTGTTGAGCTCCTTAACAATGTGAATGGGTAAACGAATAGTACGAGCTTGATTCATAATCGCACGTTCTACCGTTTGCCGAATCCACCAAGTCGCATACGTTGAAAATCTAAAGCCCTTTTCAGGATCAAATTTTTCAACTGCATGCATTAAACCCAAATTACCTTCCTCGATCAAATCTAAAAAGGCCAGGCCTCGGCCTAAATAACGTCGAGCAATTTTCACCACTAGACGTAGATTGCTTTCAATCATACGTGCTCGTGCTTTCTGATTACCGCGTTTGATTTGTCGAGCTAGTTTGATTTCGTCGGCATGCGTAAGTAGTGCCGAGAATCCAATCTCACTCAGATAAAGTTGGGTGGGGTCTAAGCCTGCTTTTGAAACGCCAGTCCGTTCAGTAAATTCCTGAATTTCAGCCGCTCCATCTTCATCCTCAGAAGTCAATGTGGAATCATCCATTAAATCAGCATCCATTTCTGACTCAATCTTAAAATCCCGATCAGATACTCGAAGTTCCATAGTGTTTACATCCTTTGTAAGTTTCACTTTCAATGGCATTACCGCCTCCTTGCAGTAAACAGTGCTTGGCTGAAAAAATCCTTTTCTCTAACGCAAGTACTGTGTTGGGTTAATGGGCCTACCGTCGCGTCGAATCTCGAAATGTAACATCGGTTGTCCCGACGTTGCTCGCCCCATTGTGGCGATTTCTTGACCCGCTTTGACCTGTGTTCCTTCGGTCACTTTCAACTCAGCATTATGAGCATAGGCGCTTAAAAAACTCGCATTATGCTTTATAATTATGAGGTTACCGTACCCTCTTAAACCAGATCCGCTGTAAACAACTAAACCGGCTCTAGAAGCTCTCACAGGTTGGCCAAATTGACCAACGATATCGATTCCCTTATTACCCAGCTGACCTGAGGAGTATTGTCCTACAACCTTTCCTCTAGTCGGCCACATGAAAGAGTGTACACTTATTTTTGTAAAAATCAAGTCTTTTCTTACCCCTTGTTCATTTATTTCATTACTCGCATTTTTAGAGTCATGAATTTGGGCCTGTTTTTGTGATTTTATTCCATTTGCAAAAGTGGCTGAAATCCGCGCCCCGCCTGCTTTTCGCACTTGCGAGGGATCTCTAGTTTTATGGTTCATATTAGCTTCGTTAAGCGTTGATTTTGATGGATATTTTTTTTCTTTTCTGGTCATTTCCACACTCGATTGTGGTTTTGGCAGCTCACTCAGTGAAAATATTTTTGCTTTGGGAATCACTGGAGACTTATTAGGCCTCCTCGCATTTAATGACGTTTTTTTCAACCGCGCTACTTGCAAAGTCGGCAAACGCACCCTTAGCCGATCTCCAGGATGCAATCGATAAGGTGGTTTCAATCGATTTATCTTGGCTAATTGTCGATAATCAAGCTCAGAAGCCCAAGCGATTGAGTAAAGCGTGTCTTCAGCTTGAACGCGGTAAAATATTGAGGTGATCGATTCTATACGACTTCGATTCACTACAGGGGCGTAACTATCGTTTGTAGTACAGGAGGTTACAATGCAAATCAAAAGTAATGCTGTAAGATTTTTTTTTAACATGACGGTATCTCCTATCAGTATCTGACTTTTCAATGGCGCATGTTCTACCGCAGGCTATAGGACTTGCTATCAATCACAGCAAGGAATATCCCTAACTGATCATAAAGTAGCTATTAGCATGTGAAACGACAAGAAAAGCTTAGCGAAAAATAAAATACAAAATAACGCCGGTAATAATCACACACCATCCTGCTCTATCGACATATTTTCGCAATGCAAGATCCATAGATTCACCGCCCCAACGCATTAAACCGGCCACCATAAAAAAGCGGGCACTGCGACCAATCAATGAGGCAATAATAAAAGGCAGCAACGACATGCGCAATGCGCCCGCCGCTACGGTGAAGAGCTTGTAAGGAATTGGGGTAAAAGCTGCGACAAACATAGCCCAAAAACCCCAATCATTAAACCAAGCATGTGCCTGGTGATACGATTGCTCATAGCCTACCTTAACAATCCAGGGATAAATCAGTTCAAACCCAAAAACGCCTATTAGGTAACCAAACACACCGCCTATTGTCGAAGCAATCGCCGTTATTGCCGCATATCGCCAGGCTAAATGAGGCTTGGACAGTGACATTGGCGCCAACATCACATCCGGCGGCAATGGAAAAAATGAAGCTTCAGCAAAGCTTAACCCGGTAAGATAAAATAAAGCATGCTTGTGCTTAGACCACTGCATAACACGATCATAGACAGCTGAAAATAACTTCATGACTATAAACCCTACTTTTCAAACCCATTTAACCAAGAGGCCACCTGATCAAATGCCTGATAATGCGTCAGATCGATTTTAAGAGGGGTAATTGACACTTTATTGTGCAGTACTGCATAGAAATCCGTTCCCGGCCCTTCGTCTCTAGCGGGACCGGTAGGACCTACCCAATAAACTTCTTTGCCTCGGGGATCAAGAGCACGTATAACAGGCTCAGCAGAGTGACGCGAACCTAAGCGTGTCACTTCATACCCAGCCAAATCCTCATAAGGGATATCCGGCACATTAACATTCAAAATAGTATCGGCAGGTAAAGGATCCAACAACACATTTTGAACCAACGTACGTGCTACTCGGCCAGCTGTTTCATAGTGCCGAAAATGCTCACCGACTAAAGATAAGGCAATCGCAGGAAGCCCTAAAAATCGGCCTTCTATAGCGGCAGCAACGGTTCCAGAATAAAGAATATCATCCCCCAAGTTGGCGCCTTCATTGATCCCTGAAACCACCATCGAAGGCAACTCTTCAAGTAACCCCGTTAAAGCTAAGTGAACACAGTCGGTAGGGGTGCCTTCAACGCTCACAGAGCCGTTCTCAATTGTTTTAATGCGGACCGGAGAATCCAGTGTAAGCGAGTTACTTGCTCCACTACGGTTACGGTCAGGTGCCACAATGATGATGGCGGACAATTCACGTAAATGGTCAGCCAAAACGGATAAGCCTTTTGCATAGACACCGTCATCGTTACTTAATAAAATTTTCATGTAAGCCTCTCAGTTAATATTGCGGTGAGTGTACAGGAATTACAGATCCCCGTGAATGAATTTTCACTTAAAAGCCAGTTGGACCACCCGTCATTGCGAGCGAAGCTAATTTGGTATATTTCAAATTAACTATAGCGACTAAGATATTGATATTATGTTACATTTATTGACCACAGATAAGAACAACGACATGCGCCGCCATGGCCTCTACTCGACCAATCTCCCCAAGGCCTTCATGGGTGGTAAACTTTATACTGACTTGCTTTGGGGCCACACTCAAAATCTGTGCAATACTCTCACGCAATGCTTCACGGTAAGGTGCTAATTTAGGTGCTTCAGCAATCAAGGTGACATCGACATTTCCTAGCGTCCACTTTTCTTTACGCAATAAAGTCATAATGTTATTAAGTAAAGCCGCACTCGATGCCCCTTTAAATTGAGGATCTGTATCAGGAAAATGTTGGCCCAAATCGCCCAACCCAGCAGCGCCTAAAAGGGCATCTCCGATGGCATGTAAAACCACATCGGCATCTGAGTGTCCTAATAAACCATGTGTAAACGGGATGCTTACCCCTCCCAATACCAATTGGCGATCTAGCACTAAACGATGGATATCATAACCCATCCCAATACGCATCATAGTATCACCTCTCTGTTAATAGCATGGCTCAGCAGACCTTCAGTGCACATTAACTTTTTAAGCAGCTCAAAATCTTCTAAGGTGGTCACTTTTAGATTATCGCTGCGCCCACTAACCATCAGTGCTGAACACCCCAATTTCGCCACTGCGGAGGCTTCATCTGTGACCAATGAATCTGGTTGGGCCACAACCTTAAGAGCTTTAAGTAAAATTTCATAGCGAAATAGCTGAGGGGTAAAAGCACGCCAAAGTTGGTGACGATCTGCTTCAGCTTGAATTGTATTGTCGGCATCCACGTGCTTCAGACTGTCAGTGACAGGTGTTCCTAATATACCTCCCACAGAATGACTCCCCACAGTGGCCATTAAATATTGCACATCACCGGCCGTTATATTGGGGCGCGCCGCATCATGCACTAAAACCCAGTCAGAGGGTTGTACTTCATTAGTAAGCACATTGAGCCCCGATAAAACAGAAAGATAACGTTGTTGACCACCCAAAGCCGTGATAATTTTAGGGTGATTGGCTATAGGCAATTGTTGAAAGCGATGATCATCTTGTGACAGCACCACCACAACCCGTTTAATGTCGGGGTGATCCAAAAAAGGTTGCGCCGACCATTCCAACAGTGTGCGCCCGGCAATGCTCAAGTATTGCTTAGGTTGAGATATTCCCATGCGTTGCCCGTTACCAGCAGCAACGAGAATACAATGGTAATTGGATGCTTGATGAATCATAATAAAATCTTTATTTTCAGTACGTTACAAATATCACTTCAAGCAGCTTATTCAATTACGCGGAAAAATCGCTCATCTTCTTTGATCATTCCTAGTACTGTTCTAGCGCGTTCTTCTACAGCCTCATCCCCAACACGTAAATCAGCTACGTCGGCTGCTAAAACGGCATTGCGCTCAGCAAGACTGGTATTCTGTTGGTCAGCAAGAGCAATTTGTTTATTGATATCAAACAGTTGCAGCAAGCCACTGGGGCCCAACCACAATTGGTATTGCATACTAACCAAGAGCACAAAAAGTGCTACTGTTAAAGCTTTTGAAGCTACGTTCACTTAACATTCCCTGTCAATAAAACTTCAGCTATCTGAAGCAGTTAGGCTATTCTGCCCTGCTCCACAAAAAAGTGCAATAAAAAATTTCATTTTTCAGTAGTTCCCGTTAGAAGCAAGAACGACTTCATTTTTATATGATGACAAAATTGCGGAGCCAGCTAAGCTCAGATTTAGGCTGATGTGCCAACTTTAGCTGTAGTAAACTCGGTTTTGCCAGCATAACTTGCTAAATCTTGCAAAGCTTCTTCAATGCGCAATAGCTGATTGTACTTACCCACACGGTCTGTTCGGCATAAAGAGCCTGTTTTAATTTGCCCTGCATTAGTTGCTACCGCTAAATCTGCAATAGTAACATCTTCAGTTTCACCTGAACGATGCGATATAACCGTTTGATAGTTATTGGATTTTGCTATCATCATGGTTTGCAAGGTCTCAGTTAGTGTGCCAATTTGGTTAAGTTTTATTAATATGGCGTTGGCTACTCCACGCTCAATACCTTGTTTCAAAATTTTGGGATTCGTGACAAAAACATCATCACCTACGATTTGGATTTTGTTACCAAGGCGGTTTGTCAACAACTCCCAACCTGCCCAATCATTTTCTGCCATACCATCTTCAATGCTGATAATAGGATATTGGCGCACCCAATTTTCAAGATACTCAACAAATTGTTCGCTGCTCAGCTTCAGGTTTTCTGAACCCAATACATAGAGGCCATCACGATAGAATTCAGAACTCGCGGTATCCAGAGCCAATGAAATATCACCGCCCACCTGAAAGCCTGCGCGATCGATGGCCGCTAAAATAATGTCCATTGCGGCCGAATTTGAAGGTAAATTCGGAGCGAATCCGCCTTCATCGCCTACAGAAGTAGCCAGCCCACGTTGTTTAAGTTCAGATTTTAATACATGGAAAACTTCAGCGCCCCAACGCAAGGCTTCTTTAAAGCTCTTGGCACCATGGGGAACAATCATAAACTCTTGCACATCAACGCTATTATCCGCATGTGCACCACCATTGATAACATTCATTAACGGAACCGGCAAACGAAAAGGCCCATGACCTCCCAAATAGGCATACAACGGAACATCTTCTGCTGCGGCGGCAGCATGAGCAACAGCCAAGGATACGGCAAGAATAGCATTAGCGCCGAAACGGCCTTTATTTTCAGTACCGTCCAAACTAATCATAGTACGATCAACATGCTCTTGGTCAAAAACATCAAACCCCAATATCGCCTGCTGAATTTCATGGTTGATATGTTTAACGGCCGTTAGCACCCCTTTGCCTGCATAGCGTCGTGGATCGCCATCGCGCAACTCCAATGCTTCTCGTGACCCGGTAGAAGCCCCAGAAGGAGCACTAGCACGCGCGCGCACCCCATTGCTTAATTCCACCTCGGCTTCAACGGAGGGGTTACCCCTAGAATCTAAAATTTCGCGACCACGAACTGAGCGGATAACGGCTGTCATAACGAACCTCTATAAAAAAACTAAAAAAAACAATAACATACTAAATAACTCGTCATTGCGAGCAAGCTCAATTAAACCTTTTCCAACTCAAGAACACCTTGCCCCTTCACTACACGATCAATTTCGATTAAAGAGGTTAATAAGCTCTCCATCTTATGTAGCGGCCAAGAATTAGGACCATCGCTTAAGGCTTTATCAGGATTTGGGTGGGTTTCAAGAAATAATCCCGCGATACCCACCGCCACAGCGGCGCGAGCGAGTACAGGCACGAACTCACGCTGCCCGCCCGAAGTCGTTCCTTGACCACCTGGAAGCTGAACTGAGTGAGTCGCATCAAAAACAACGGGACACTGCGTCTGGCGCATAATCACCAAAGACCGCATATCGGAAATGAGGTTATTATAACCAAAACTGGCTCCGCGCTCACAAACCATTATGTTGTGATTACCGGCCGCCTTCATTTTATCAACTACGGAGACCATATCCCAGGGCGCCAAAAATTGGCCCTTTTTTACATTCACAGGCAAGCCTTGCTGGGCAACACGTTGCATAAAATTGGTTTGCCTACATAAGAATGCTGGGGTTTGGAGAATATCCACTACTGCCGCCACTTCATTCAAGGGAGTA
>JBGSSQ010000305.1:0-5636 GCA_041736975.1 Gammaproteobacteria bacterium | reverse complement strand
AGCCCATGGCGACAGCAGCATCAACAGCATTTCCACCTTTGTCCAATATGGCTTGACCAACATCAGTAGCATAATGCTGAGCCGAGACCACCATGCTTTTTGTCCCTTGCACCGGCAGGCATGAGGCGGTTAGAACCTGCCCACTATAAATGGCTAAAAAAACTGTTACGCTCAGTAACCGAAAGCGCATGATCTTACCCCCTGATCCTCTTGGCTCATAGTAGCTCTCCGTGACATCCGCGAGTGATCTCCCAACGCATCAGTGCAAAACGCCCCCTAGCTGGCCATTGCCAAGCACCACCCAACTCGTCATTGCGCTATTCCGTCATGGCGAGCGAAACGCGGCGACCCAGAAAATCATCACTATAGCGCAACAGCAAAGCCCTATGGAGAATACACCGCAACCCTGTTATAGTCATTTTACCCAACGAAAGCGGCCAATCACCCAGCTTATCGAAAGGATACACACTATGAGTATAGAACATGACTAGATCTGGGATGTTAGTTGATGTCACTTAAAATTGCCATAATGAGACCTACTGAGGGACTACTATCCAAAGCACTAGCGCTCAGCCAACATCTGGACCTTCCTGTCATAGCGGAAGCCGATCAAAATCAATTTACAGCCCTGCTACTCATATCCCCAGAGCACTTGGCACTGCAGCTCACCGGACCCGACGCCCCAGGTCCGGTCAGCGTTGACTTCCTATCAGGGAAAGCCGCTCACCGTCGCCAATATGGTGGCGGCAAAGGACAATTAATAGCAAAAGCCATGGGGCTTGCCTCGCTTAAATCACCTGACGTTTTAGACCTGACAGCAGGATTAGGACAAGATGCGTTTGTTATGGCCTGCCTGGGCTGCAAAGTTCAAATGATCGAGCGCTCACCCATCATCGCCGCCTTAGTACAAGATGCTATCAATCGTGCTGCCGAGGCCCCCGATTTCTCTACCTTAAAACTCTCTCTCACCGTCATGGATAGCCAGCGTTATTTGGAGCAGCTTTCCCCAGAACACTACCCCGACGTTATCTACATAGACCCCATGTTCCCCTCTCGCACCAAATCAGCGCTGGTTAAAAAAGAAATGCGACTACTCAGGGTGATTGTGGGCGAAGACCCCGATGCAGCAAATTTACTGCCACTCTCACGCCAAATAGCCAAAAAGCGCACCGTGGTAAAAAGACCACGACTTGCACCTCAGCTGAATCAACAAAAACCGGATATTGTCTATAGTGGCCAAAGTAGTCGCTTTGATGTTTATCTGGCATAGCTTCACGCCGCCTTACTCAGGAAGGGCTCAATAACACTTGCGTGAGGCTTATGACAATATTGCCTTATCGATAGGCATTAGTGGTGGTAGCTACTAGCTACTTTGAGGATACACCGATTGTGGAGGATGAATTCATAGAATAAAATCTGCCATGATGTAAATCTTGGAGGTAAGATAAAATGAGAGCAGCAGAAAACGACTTGTATTTTCTTGCAGAAAGTAAAGCTGGGTTTCCCTTGGTCTCTGGGATTAGTGAGCTCTTGCATCAGCATTGGAAACGTCAGTTGATGGACGATAAAGCTAAGCTCAAAAAGCAGCTCAAGTACTATATCCCAGCCAAATTAGCTTATACGGAACATGACGATATCAAAAATAAACTTCAAGGTTTGGCAGAGATCAGGGCGTTTCTTGACAGCGATATTCCGGCACTTCTATTACTAGGAGACTCAGGTGTTGGCAAAAGCTTGTTTTGTCAATCGGTTGTCCACAATATGTGGCCCACACCAGGAGAATGGCTACCACTGTTCATCCATTTGCCACTCCTCAATATCCACCCTGGATTTGTATTTGAAACTTATTTACGCGAACAATGTCGCTTAAGTTTTGAACAAATTGATTTGCTCAAAGAACGTAAAATCAAGCTATTAGTGATATTTGATGCCTACGATGAAATGCAAGATAGTTATCGTGGTAAGAATATTTATAAGGAACTTAATTTACATCACTTTGAGGTCAAAGTCATATTATCCTGCCGAACTGAAGCCTTGGTGAATTATCATTCAGCAGAACAACTGGGCATATTTACTCCGACTAAGGTAGGTACGAAGGCCATAGCGATAGAAAGACGTTATGTACAGTTTTTTGATGCCGAGCAAATTCCTGAGTACATAGAGCGCTGGAAATTACTTAAGCAAGAAAGCTGGAAATTACGCAAGCCCAACAAGTTAGTTAATTTAGAGATCAATTATGTAGAGGAAATAAATAAACTACCTGGATTGGCGGTAATGATCACCAATCCTTTTATCCTTTGGGCCGTAATGAAAGTGCTACCCTATTTATTGCGTGACTATGCTAATCACCCGACATTAGAGCGCTACGATCAAACACGTAAGGCCCTATTTGATCGATTCACTCAATTTTGGTTCGAAAGACAACGAGATAAGCAGGATTGGAATCAGCAACTCGATGGCGCGTGGCAGGCGACAATCATAGAAGATTACCGTAATTACTGCCAAAAATTAGCCGATTATATGTGGCAAAAAAACATGACTCATCTGATCTATGAGCCTCAACAAGATGCCAAAATGCAATTGCCATCATTGGATAGTCCGCAATATGCATCCAATGAGAATACACTTCTGAAAAATTTTTTTGCAAATGAAGGTAATTTTGAAAATATACCTGGACGGCCGCTGAGAATAATTCGTCAGGGTGCATTATTACGAGTATTCAGTGGCAATACTTACACATTTTTGCACCATAGTTTGATAGAGTATTTTTCAGCGACTCGATTATTTTACAGTGCGATACACAAAGCGACAATTATTTTAGGCCTTGAAATCAATGCGCGGATATTTACCAATGATTCTGAAAAAATTCTTTTAGCCGTCGATTATATTTCGCAATATCCTGAATTCGAAAAGATTCTGTGGGATATTGTCTATGAGTCTAAACATGAAGAAAGAATTGCAACGGGAGCTGCAAATGCCATTTCAATACTGGCGGCTGCAAATAAAGTATTTGCAGGAAAAGATCTGAGGAATATACGTATTCGCTACGCTAACCTTACCGGTGTAAATTTTGAAGGCACTGATCTGAGAGACGCAGATTTACGAGATACTAATTTAACGCAAACCTGGCTGAGTAACGCCAAACTCTCAGGAACATGCCTCGATAACATTCAATTGGACGAATTTTTTTGCGAGCAGTTGGATTGCGGCGTGCGCGCTTGTGCATTCTCACATTGCGGTGGGTATTATGTAGCCATGACAGCTAAAAGCTTTTATATTTATGATACTGCTACACATAAGCAGAGATTTAAGCAAACGCTACTGTTTAATAAATTGACTCAAAATGAGTTTACTTCCTTGACAGTATCATCAGCTAGTGACTATATATTATTGGGTTCACTTAAGGGGCGTGTGTATTTATTCAGTTTTCCTGATGGTCGCTATTTTGGTCGTTGGGATGCTCATACAGAGAAAGCGAGCGCATCAATTCAGTGTCGCGATGGCAGCAGCTGGCTCGATTATCTTAAACGTCGGGATATACCCTTGAGGCAAATGGTCGGTGCTGTTGTTCTGACTAAAGATGGAGCACAGGCCTTGTCAGTAGGGCAAGACAGTTTAGTGAAAAGCTGGAACTGTGGTGATGGGCAACTAAGAGGGTATTTTGATACAAAACTAAACGACGTTACCACCATGGCTCTGAATAACGATGAAAGCTGGATACTTACCGCGTCATTTAGCGGCCAGATCAAACGCTGGGATGCCAAGACATTAAAATGCTTAGCCGCATGGAGTGTGCTATCGGATGGTTTAACACAATTTGCTCTCAGCGCCGACAACAAATGGATACTCGCGCAAACTCATCATTTCGAGCTTATGCGTCAAAATGCGTTATCAGGGGAATGTATTTCAAACTGGCAGTCGACGACTATGAAGGCTACAGCGATGAGCATCAGTGCTGATCAAACTTGGGTTGTAGTAGGTTCATTTGGACAGGTAGATCGATTTAATTGTGTGTCAGGTCAAATAGAGAGAACCTGGGGAGGATATGATGGCGAGGTAGGTGCACTTGCAATCAGTCCGAATGGAGCTAAAATATTGTCAGGCACTATTGATGGGAGGCTTATTAGCTGGCGTAGCCATGCTAATGGATATATGGCTGGCTCCTCCATCATTTTGAAATCTAAGATTAATATAGTATACAGAGATTATTGCGCCTCATTTGGTATCCATTGCGATGATGTCACAGCCATTACCCGGAATAATCGCATCCTGCTTTGTGTGTCAGATATTCATGAAAGCCGTGAAAGACAATTTAGAGGTGACTTTTATACTGAGTATGTACGCTATAATTTATTTCACTTGTGCAATATCGAAGAAGGTTGTTGTATAGAAAAATGGGAAGAAGAAATCGAGTCACGCAGAGTCATAACGGCCTGTGCGTTAAGCCCAGATAGTCGATGGATGATTTTGGGTGATAATTATGCCAACATAGAAATTAGAACAACGAGCAAAAGAAAAATAGTAAGGAAATATCCTTTAACCTATTATGCCACTGAAATTCAATGGTCCCAAGAAGACCCGACCATGATTTCCATAAAAATGAGCGACGGAACCGTCAGTACGTGGACATTCCAAGAAGCAACAGCCTCTCTCAGTTTGCGCTGGCGTAACAAAGCATGGGGACTGAACGTAAATAATACTGATTTTTCTGGTGTTCATGGCTTGTGCGAGCGGCAGACAACACTATTTTCACAACAGGGGGCTAGGGTTCAGGTTTCAACTAAGCAATCAACAGATGTTCTGGCACAACGCAATAATTGGGCACGCTACGTAATTGGCGAGACCAGAAGGAGCCTATTCGATAGCACACAAATTCTTTCCCCCCACATTGTTGTCATTACTGTAGCAAGAAGTTCATCAGGGGAAGGTTCTCAGCATGCCTTTATGCTTATTGAAAGTGTAGAAGAGGTGAGTCCAGGTGAGTCTTACTACAGGATACGTCGTATCGACTTTGTATTAGAACTTCGTCACTGGGCATTGCCAAAAGGCGCAAGCAAACCTCACCCCACAGATACTTTTGGACAGGGATTAATCGAGATTGCTGATAAATCATTCGCAGAAGTACAATTGTTGGCAAAAGATTTATACCACAGATCCGAGACTGTTGACTTTAGCGTGGGGACAAAATTGTTAGAGAATATTTATGAAGATAAACGTCGAAGATTAGCTTATTGTAAAATGGGTAGTAGCCAGCTTTATGGTTTTTTTACACTCCGAGAAGCAGTGGAACATCATAACTGTTTATCTTGGATCCGTAAACATCTCACAGATGAAACAATTAAAGTGAATTTACTCCAAGGCAGGCTCCTCGATATTTTTGCAGAAGACCCTAGAGAAAAGCTAGTACCTGAGCCCAGAAAGATCATGCTCTAAAACAGGGTATAGGTTATCATGCAATCGAACTCATCTAAAACTACTGAAGCCAAATATAAAGAGGGTGTTGCTTTGTTGGCTCGTCAAGATTATCAAGCAGCTTTAGTTAAATTTATTTGAACGAATCATTCAACAGCAAACTGGAATTAAGCTGAATTCAAAATATACATTTGAGCAGAGCGCCCTGGATATTGCATTTGAAA
>JBGSSQ010000284.1:0-12930 GCA_041736975.1 Gammaproteobacteria bacterium | reverse complement strand
TCTAATTTGATAATCACGGTTTTGGCGAGTATGTCTCCAGGAATGTGCGCGCTGGCGGCGATTTCTTGGGCTGTGTAGGCGGGTGAATGCTTAATAGTAACGTATTTCACTCGATTGCTATCAAGAAATTTCTTCAATTCTGTAGTCGGCATAATCGTCTCCTTAATTAATGCTCACTGTTAGTATAGCAAATTTTTCAGGGTTCTGCTTAGCGCGTTTTTATGGTTTCTATTCCTTGCTGGGTGGCTAGGAGGATGATGTCGGCGGGGCGGTGCGCAAATAGGCCGTTTTCAACCACGCCAGGGATGCAATTCAGTGCATTTTCCATTTCCAGGGGGTGAGTAATAGGGAGGTTGTACGCATCGATGATGATATTGCCGTTATCAGTAAGATAATTTTCTCGGTAAACAGGATTACCCTTAAGGCTCACAATTTTTCGCCCAACAAGGCTGCGTGCCATAGGTAGCACTTCCACGGGTAAGGGGGCATTCTGCCCCAAAAGGGTAACCATTTTAGTTTGATCAACAATGCAAATAAATTGTTCACTGACGCTGGCAATAATTTTTTCACGGGTCAGCGCGCCACCCCGACCTTTGATTAAATAACCAAAGTGATTCGCCTCGTCAGCGCCATCAACATACAGGTCAATTTGGCTCGCTGCATTTAAATCAAGCACCGGTATGCCCAATGCTCTTAGTTGTTTTTCAGTATCTACTGAGCTGGCCACTGTTCCAGCGATACGACTTTTCATACTGGCAAGGGCTTCAATAAAATATTTCACAGTGGATCCAGTGCCCACACCAATGACGGTATCTTCGCGAACATAACTGAGTGCGGCTTCGGCACTTTGCTTTTTTAGACTTTCCTGATCCATATTGACTCCTTAAATTAATCTATAATGCCGTTATGACGAAGTAAAGCTTGATTGTTTGGCTTTCTTCCGCGGAAAGCAACAAAAAGATCCATAGGATCTTCAGAGCCACCTTGTTCTAAAATGGCATGCAAAAATTGACGCCCCGTTGCAGCGTTAAAAATGCCTTCCTCTTCAAATTTGCTAAAAGCATCTGCTGAAAGTACTTCAGCCCATTTATAGCTGTAATAACCTGCCGCATAACCACCAGCAAAGATATGAGAGAAACCGTGTTGGAAGCGGTTAAATATTGGTGTGGGTATTACCGCAATTTGTGCGCGTACTTCATCAAGAATTTTTTGAATGTGATTTTTATTGGTAGGATCAAATTCTAAATGGATGCGAAGATCAAAGAGAGAAAATTCTAGCTGACGCACCATCTGCATCGCTGACTGGAAATTTTTTGCGGCAATGACTTTATGGTACAACGCATCGGGTAATGGCTGGTGTGTTTGATAATGCTCAGCGATTAAATCTAGGGCTTCTTTTTCCCAACACCAGTTCTCCATAAATTGGCTAGGTAATTCCACCGCATCCCAAGGTACGCCGTTAATTCCAGCAACTTCAGGAATGTCTATTTTAGTGAGCATATGATGTAGTCCATGTCCAAATTCGTGGAACAAAGTGATCACTTCATCGTGTGTAAACAGAGCAGGTCGGTCACCTACTGGTGCATTTAAATTGCAGGTTAGTAAAGCAATAGGTAGTTGCAGGCTACCATCAGGCAGTATGCGTCGTCCTTGGCATTCATCCATCCAAGCACCACCGCGTTTTTGTTGTCGAGCATAGAGGTCTATGTAAAAAAGCGCTCGCGTTGTTTGGAGTTCATCTTGGATTGCAAAGCAACGAACGTCGGGATGCCAGGTATCCACATCATGAACGCGGGTAATGGTTAGGCCATAGAGTCGCTGAACCACTGAAAATAAACCTGATAATACGTGGTCTACGGCAAAGTAGGGGCGCAATTCTTCTTGAGATAAGTCATAGCGATGTTTGCGGAGTTTTTCACTATAATAAGCCACGTCCCAGGCAGCCAGTTCGGCAATGCCATGATTTTCCTTGGCAAAATCAGCTAGCTCTTGAAAATCTTGACGTGCTTTACTCACCGAGGCGGTGGTGAGCTCATTTAAAAAACTCAATACCGTTTCGGGTGTTTTCGCCATTTTGGGCGTTAATGAATAAGCCGGGTAATTAGGAAAGCCAAGTAGCTGGGCTTTTTCATGGCGACAGCGCAAAATGTCTGCCATAACGCTAGAGTTATCCCATTGGCTAGCGTTAGTTGCTTGAGACTGGTCAGAGGCGCGTGTGACAAATGCTGTGTAAGCCTCTTGGCGCAATTCGCGAGAGTCGGCGTAGGTCATCATCGCGATGTATGAGGGCATTTCCAAGTTCAGTAGCCAGCCTTCCTGCTGCTTTTCTTTCGCGGCTGCTTTTGCCGCCATTAAGGCACTTTCGGGTAAGCCGGCTATGTCTTTTTCATCCGTGATTAACTTGGACCACGCTTGTGTGGCATCCAGCACGTTTTGTTCAAATTGACTGGTCAGTTGGCTTAGGTGTTTGTCTAACTTGGCCAGTTCAAGCTTTTTATCAGCTGAAAGATGCACACCGGCTAAGCGAAAGTCTCTTAAGGCGTTATCGATGGATTTTTTCTGGGGGTTGCTCAGCGCTTGATACTGGTCGCCGGTGGCAATTGAATTAATGGCATTATAAAGGGCTTCATTTTGTGAAATCCAGGTGCTGTAATCGCTAATGAGCGGTAAGCAGCTGTTATAACTGGCTCGTAGTTCAGGTGTATCGACAACAGAGTGGCAATGGCTGACGCAAGACCAGTAACGATGAAATTGATCTTCAATCTCTTCAAGTGGGCTAATCAAGCTTTCCCAGGTGTGTGGCTGATATGTTTCCAGGAGTTTTGCAACAGCGGTTTTACTACTCTCTAAGAGATTCTGTACCGTGGGCACGACTTGAGCGGCCTTGATACTTGAAAATACGGGGAGTTTTGTGCGGTCAATCTTCAATGTCTGCATGCTGTCCAACATAATAATATTCCTTCTGTTACTGGCAAAATGTTTGATTCAACTTAATAACTCAACATAGTATACAACACAATAGAATTTATTTCAGGGAATCTGTATTGTAATGTGGTGTAAATACAAGTATAAAATAGACTTTGGTCAGTGATACTTGTGACTGGGTGCGAGTGTTACTTCTATGGATTAAACGGGACTGCGAGCTGAATTGCACGTATGGCCTGGTCTTATCAAGCGAAGCCAACCTAAGTGTTTGATTTTAATGGGGAAACATCTTTTGGCGGATTCGTTTGTTGGTAAAACAGAATTTGTTGACAGTTGTTGACTCAAAGGAGTTCGTATGAGTTTACGTATTTATGATTCAAAGCAACCTTATGTTGCTATGGGTGCTTATGTTGATCACAGCGCATTGTTGGTCGGGGATGTTGAAATTGGTGAGGACAGCTCGGTATGGCCAATGGCTGTGCTAAGAGGTGATCTGCACTCTATTCGTATTGGTAATTGCACTAATGTTCAAGATGGTGCCGTTCTGCATATCACGCACCCTAGCGCGTCCAATAACAAAGGCTACAGCGTCACGGTAGGCGACGAGGTGACTATCGGTCATCACGCGATACTCCATGGCTGTACCATCAAGGATCGCTGCTTAATCGGTATTGGCGCTATCATTCTTGACGGCGCGGTAGTTGAGTCTGATGTGATTGTAGCCGCTGGTTCATTGGTACCTTCTAATACAGTGTTAAAAAGTGGTTTTGTGTACATGGGCTCTCCAGCTCAGCAAGCACGCCCTATCACAGATGAAGATCGTGCCCACATCAAGCACAGTGCCCAAAATTACATACTGCTAAAAAATCAGTACATGGCTGAAATTCAAGCCAAAATCGCCCGCGAACGACTAGAAACACGCGAGCGTGACCGTGATAAAGAGCGCGAACGCGTATAATTGAAGGGGGTCAGGTCTAACATTAGGTCTTTAAGGGTGGGGCGTGTCTAACATTGACATTGTGAAGTTAAGTGTTGGACCCTTTTCCCTTCTCGTATGTTAGACCTGACCCCTTCCTCTTTTTTATTGATGCGGATATTAAAATTTGGATAAATTCTCATATTTGAGCTGCTAATATTGTTGATAATTGCTGTGATATTGAAAAATAGGTTGTGTTCAGCCCCATGGTATGCTACAAATCTGTGTTACTTGCGATGGCTAAACAAGATGCAAACAGAATCTCGCTAAAGGGCGGCGCTCCAGTAACCAATATTGGAGAGCTTATCAATGAAGTCGCCCAGAACTTATCGGCCAAAAAAGAAATAACAAATGTTTATGATTTAAAATTTAGTGGTTTTGGGCCAAGTTATAAATGATAAAGTGTGTTGGTTAAACTGAATTTTTTCAATTGAGGAGAAAAAAATGGGTGTATCATTAAATTATGCAGTTTTCAATGAGGCTGATGATAGTATGGCTGTTACAGAGGTTACAGTAACTCGTGTTTCTAATGGAGATATTGGCATCATCCTAAAAGTTAGTGACGCGGACAGCAATGAAAAATTGTTTGCTACTTTAGCGGGCCTAGGTATTGACGCTAAATACGGAAAGAGCCCGCACACCCAGCAACACATAAATTGGTTTGTCACTCTAAGTGTTGATGTTATTGCCGCTGCACTGGTTAAATTAAAAGATGAGAAATTGTTATCGCAGAGATTGTTTGCTGATGTCTGTGTTAACTTTCCAGCTCAGGTAGAAAATTTTATAGACCGACGCTTGGCCACTATTGTTGGAATTGAGCCTGCGCCACTCACTGAACTTGAAGTGCTTGTTGATCCGAGCCGAGGTTTAAGAAGTAAATATTTAGGTGAACATTTTCATATCCTAGAATCCTTCAAGGTGCTTGCGGAGCGGCTACAGATTGCTCCTGAGCTGCCGCTAACAAAAGTAAGAAAACCTGAGTGTATTAACTATGATACAGTAGCTCGTCTGCATTCTGCTGATAGACCCATAGGTAGTGCTAGTAGATTTTTTGATCAGACTAAGCAATTGTCTGCGCGTGAAAGTGTAAATCCTGATCCGATTGTAACGCCAGAATTTAATGACGAGTCAGGTCAGCATTTAGCTGGTTCAGAAATTTAAGGGGGTCGTTAAACCAGCAGGTCTAACCTCACGATTGAGAAATTGAGAGGCGGCCCTCCTCTTATGTTAGACTTGCCCCTTTCCTCTCTTCGCATTTTTTCTTAAGATTTTTTGAACAGTTTGCCCTTTTTTGTGGTTGGCTTTTCTGGTGGGGCAGTGTGTGCTACTTTTATCATTATTTGAGGGGCAAGCTCTAAAAATTTATTCAGAGTCACTGTTGCATCCTGTAGTATATAAATACGCCCCAATGTATTCCTGTTAAGAAGATCAATAGTGTCCTTGTCGATTTCGGATGTTTTCTTCAATGTGATATTTAAATTGCTTTTTAAAAATCCCGCGCCTAAAAAACGCTCTGCTAATCACTTAATGTCATTCAGTCTTAGAGTAATTATTTTCAGCATATATCAATGCGGGAGGTGTATTAAAGCTGCTAGGAAATAAATTAATTTAGTATATTTGCTAGATGAGTTCCTTCTGTATCTTTAGAGGCAGACTGATCAATAAGATCTATTAAATTACACCAGAATTGCTCGAAGTCATGATTCATCTGATCACGATAGTATGTTTTGGTGAGAATTTTTTTTAATAAATCAAAAAAGCTATCACAGTCCCACAATTTTAGAAATGGATCTTCAATTTGAAAAGTGGGCATTTGCTTTTCTGTACCACATAATTGAATTGGAAGACATCGCATTTGATCAACCTCAATGCCTTCATTGTGTCCCATTAGCGCAGAGACTATGACCGCGATATTTTGAGATAATTTCTGACTCTTAATCATTGCAGTTAGTGTGGGGGTACAAAATAGTAAGGTATTATCGGTTGCTCGTGCTTTATGCATAAATGCTAACTTGTTAGCGCCGGGCATGCAGTCTTCGTTGGTGATAACATTAAGCCCTGTAGCACGTAGCAAAGTGATTATGCACGAGGTGAATGGAAAAACCCATGCCTCAGGATGCACTGAGGAGTGTTCTCTTTCGGGGCGTATAATATAGACGGTAGGCGCGTCCAGTGAGCCTTCTTGTGTAGCAAGATGCTCCAGTTTTTTCAGCTCGCTTTGAATAGATAAGTAGAGAGGTGAAACTTGTATTTCAATGTACTGTTTAAGTATTATATTGATTCTATCTTGATTGTACTGTAGTTTTGCTTCGTCGACGCTTAAAATATCAAGCTTAGCTTCTAACGCCTCAAAGCATTCTTTGATCAATGCTCTTGCACGTCCAGCAATAGTACCTTCAGCTGGGCAGCTTCGCATCTCTTTTTCAAGTAAAGTCTCACATACTTGTCGTGGCTCAATTATAGCCTCAAGCTCATTATTTTGGATAGCCGACCGAATCAATAGTAAGTTTTCAATAGCTTTTAGTGTACCATTCGCGGTTTCACAATCTGTATGCTTCAATTGCTTTAGTTTACTTTTAATTGCAGCGATCTTCTCGTCAAGTATGGTGATGGCACTGTTTTTTGCGCTTGCATGAGTATCAGTGGAATGCATTGGTGAGGCTGCATGTGATAATAATCTAAACGGTGCATTTGATAGTGAGGCGCTTTTAGCCACAAATGGATCATTTAATTTAGTTGGTTGGGTAATGATTTTAGCAAGTGGTTTTGGTTGTGTGGACTGCAGCTTTTTCATGGCCAGCATTTTTTCAACATCTGCTTTTTTCATACCATTCATTAATTGCATTTTTTCATTGCTAGTTAGTAAATCAGAGGATGCAACGTTCGCTTCAAAACGGTCCCAGACCTTGTTAATCAATGCATTGCCAGCGATGCGGTAAATATCATCAAGCCATTTCTTGAAGTGCATGTAATATCCACCAAGACTGCCTATAACTGGCTTAACAGTGATCTTATAATCAGGGTCGCAGTAAGGAAAACTTTCCTGAAAAGATCCACTGTAGAGTAGCGGCATAAGAAAATTAGGTTCGGAAATATATTTAAGTTGATCCCATGCGGCTTGTTTAGGAAATGTGCGCACATAGTTTAATCGTGATACAATTAGGCTGTATTCACGCGACTTTGGGCTAAATGAACGCTGAACACCTTTTTTCATACTACGTGTACCAACCTGTATAATACGATCAGAGTACGCAATTTGTTTGGCAAGGTTCCACAAGTTGTTGCCATTCTCATTTGAGAATACATCAAGAAGCACGATTGGAACGCCTGATGCTTTGATATGGCGCGCAAAACCACGCAAAAAATTTTGTAAATGTTGTTCTTCTTGATAATAATCGTTTTGACTATTTGGCCATGCGTAACAAAACGAGAGAGATTTGGGGCAGTGACTAGCAAGTTCGAATGACATTAGCTTACGAATTTCAGCTAAGGCTTCACTAAATAATCCACCTGTTTTTATATCAACCGTATCCAGCAGTTCTTGTTCAAATTTAACTTTATGATATTCCCAATCGTCTAGTGTCTCAGTATTCGGTCTTGAGCTGCCTTTAGGCGCTGTTTTTGTCTGGTATTCAGTATATGCGGGCATTAGCATACTCGCTACACGAGCAAAAAACTCACATACACAGGCATGATCTTTGTCAGTTGAGGTCATCTCCAACATTCGAACGCAGTTATTGGCTAATGAATGGTGCAGACTATCTACGAGAGAGATCAATTTATTCTGCAATACACTATCAGATTTTAGTTTTAGTTGGTGGTGGCACTTGTTGATTTCTAGGATATTTTCCTTTAAGTCGACTAACACTCTTTGCAGCCACTCATGTGACTTTTGGCTAATATCTTTAAGTTGATTAATTAAAGTCATCAACTCAAATTGATCATAATTAATAATTTCTTCAATTTTCAAAACAGTACGCCTTATAAAAACATCATTCCAAATTGTGCTCCACTGTAAATAGTTACATTGGAGGCCTTTTAGACTTCATTATATCTGAATTATGCAATGCAGAATACTTATTGTTCTTTTCGCAATCACTTGTTGAGTGATTATCACTTTGTTTTGTATTAGCATTGAAAAATGTATCACGACAATTGTCATTAGTGTTTTGATACTTAGTGCTCTCTTTTTCATCTGGCTCTACCTCTACCTCTACCTCTACCTCAGTTGACTCTTCATGTTTAGATTCAACATATTTTTGAGCATAAGCTAAAAGTCGGACATGTAGAACGCTAGGGCTAACTTGTACAAGCCTGGTTAATTTCTCTATGTTAAAATGCAGTTGTTCTACGTTATGTGTATCATAGTAACATTTTATTAGATAATAAAGTGCTAGAAATTCAGGATTGATTTCAAAGCATTGTGTCGCAGAAACTTCATTTTTAAGGTAGCAGTCAAGCAAGCCAATTTCGATTAAGCCATAACTGGTGTTAGCATTTTCTTCTTCGATTTCATCAGATAGAGCGAAAAGTAAGTCTTTAATAGCAGAATCTAATTGACCTTTTCTTATCTTAAGCAGGGCAAAATCAATGCAAACAGGTTTTGATTTTTTTAACTCTAGACTAAGTAAATAATGTTTCTCAGCAAGATCATGCTCACTATCAGAATGACAGTACCGAGCTAATTGGTGGTGAAACCTGTGCTCATTCGGCGCTAATTCAACAACTTGCTTAATGTAGAATATTGCGTTTTTTAAATCATTAATTTGATGGTTCATAATAGATAACACATATAATATCTGCAGTGTTTGCACATGTTGCATGCCAAATTTGTTGGCTTTGATATTGAGCAATATTTTAAGGCAGTCTATACACTCAGGAACATTTTTCAATGTTTCTAAAACTTTGACGCGCGCGGTCAGCGTGAACTCTAAATTTGGATGATTTTTCCCATGGTTTTTTTCACGTATATCATAAGCTTTTTTAAGCAATCTATCAGCCTCAGCAAAGTTAAGTAAATCAATGTGCGCTTCTGCAAGGGCATGCAGCGCACTAGCAACATCGATGCTATTTTCGCCATATTTTTTTATTTTAATAGCTAAGGCGCGTGCTACAAAAACGCTCTTTTTAATTGGGTCATTTAAAGCACCGTAAGCATTTCCTAAATCATGAAGCAAATTTGCTAATTCAATATCGTTTTTATCGACATACTGTGAACGTATCTCCAGCGCCTGCTCAAGACAGATTCGCTTTTTATCTGGGTTGCCTAAATTCCCAAAACAAAGCCCTAACTCAAATAATGTCATTGAAAGCCGCCAATCATTTGATTTAGTTTTGGCTTTAGCTTGCTGTATTGCTAGTGCACGCAGCAACATTCGCTGACGTTCTGCCTGATGTCCAAGTGTTGAATTTACAATTGATAGGTTGTAGAGCAAATCTGCAACTTTACTGTGATCTGCTCCAAAAGCTTTTTCTTGCATGGGTAAAGCTTGAGTTAAACATGCGAACTCTTGATTTGTGTCGCCAAGACATTTATAAGTGTTGGCAAGATAACAAAGCGTTTCTGCGACTTGCCAGTGATCACTTCCAAAATGATCTTCATAAATTTTCACTGCCTCTTCAAGCAATTGTTGCCGTTTCTTGTGATCATTAAACGCTCCATATGCATTTGCTAAATCACGCAATATTGCTACAGTGCTGTGGTGCCTCTTACCATATTTTGTCTCAATCAGTATTAGAGCACGCTCAAGACAAGATTTTCGCATTTCTTGTTTGTTCATATATGAATATATTAGTCCGATCTTATGAAGGGCCGGAGCGAATTGGAGTTGATTTTTATTATCGTTTGAGTTAATTATAGTCATTGCCTTTTCAATATAATCTAAGCACTTCCCATCAAATCCTAATGCTCTTTGTAGATCAGCGTAATTTACTAACGTAGAAACAAGTTCAGATGGGTGGTAATTATCGTTATTTTGAAGAATCGCCAATAAGCGATCAAGGTAGACTTTTTGCTCAGCTGTCTCACCAAGCGCACTGCAATTAGATGCTAATAAGCTTAAGGCATGAATGGTCTTGGGATGTTTTTCACCATAGATATCTCCTGCAATTTCTAGTGCCCTTACGTTCAAGGGTTTTGCTTTTATGGCATCGCCCAAGAATAGATATGTTTCCGA
Source organism: Gammaproteobacteria bacterium (assembly GCA_041736975.1). GTDB lineage: Bacteria > Pseudomonadota > Gammaproteobacteria > JAIEPX01 > JAIEPX01 > JAIEPX01. The sequence goes on along the minus strand of JBGSSQ010000284.1, from coordinate 2,853 downwards.
TAACTCATAAAGTATTACAGAAGCATCATCACTACGTAATCCTTTCTTTGCTTCAACGATGGGCAAAATTTTCTCAAGTATATCTTTCGCCTGTGTGAATTCTTGCAGTTTAAAGTGCGTTTTTGCTAAATGGGATAGCGCAGATATAACATCCCAATGCTGCTCACCGTAATGAGAAACCAATACTGGCATTGCATGTAGAATCAGTTTCTTTTTATCGGGCATATCAGTGAAATCTTCATATATTATGGCTAAATAGAGTTGCGTTAAAGCTATCTCATGGTGACCATTGGGGTGATTTTTAGTGTAATATGACAGTGCGCGGCTGGCGAATTCTCTAGCTTTTACAGTATCTCCTTGGTTTTTATATACCAGGCTAAGGTTTCTTAAAACTTCTGCCACAAATAGACTATTCAGTATCTCTTGTTTCTCCAACACATCTAAAACATGCTCTAACATAGCTTGCTTTTGAGTTAGCTGATTTAGCTGACCAAAAATATCAGCTAAATCATACTCGAAGTCAATAATGACGCTATCAGATTCGCCAAGTGCATTTAATATCGAAATTGCACTTTCAAGCATGTTTTTAGCATGTTCATAATCTTGACATTTTGAATAAGCGTATGCAAGACTTTTCTTGGTATAAGCTACTTTTATATGCTCTTCACCAAATATCTTGACCATAATATCTAATGAAAAATGCAATACTGATTTTGCCTTCTCATATTGACCGTGAATTATATAAGCACGACCTAGTATATGCTGTAGTGAAGCGGTACTACTCAATACTCCCTCAAAATCGGAAGGGCTATAATGAAAAAATTCAGCTATCAACTTTTCTAAATGAGGCACCAGATATTTATAACGTTTTTCTTTCAAAGAATCTTCTTTAGTGCTTATTATGTACTCCACTAGAGATTTCGTGCAAGAGAGGAATTCGGAAACTTTATCTTCTAGAACGCCGATATCCAGTATGAAATGGTACAAATCATTACGGATAGCAATGGTGTTTTCTTGGATATCCTTTGTTAACAGCCCTATCTCTATCAACCGATTAATTGCATGCGCATCAATGTTGACTTCCTTATAATGACTTAACAATAGTTCAATATCGATTGGTTTAGTGGGAGCCATCAGTAACACGACTGTTAATACCTTTAAACAATTCTGTCCTTCAGGTGTTTCGCTCAACAATGTTACGCACAAATTTGAAGATATTTCCAATACAGAACTTACGTCTGAATTTTTACTCTCGAGTAAACTCTTAACCTCTTCAATATAGTGTTGAATTGTGTATTTTTTATTCAAATTATATCTTGATATTATGCATGAAACAGCTTGATGCAGCGCTAATGAATTATGCTTTAAAGTCGAGCACAACTCGATCGCTTGCACCAATTCAAATAGTTCATTATAATGATTTTCAAGTCTTTTTTGAACATAGATTAATGACTCATTTGGATCAAAAATTTCCACTATGCTTTCTTGACCTGTTCCCTCTAAACAGGCTGGTCCTGTACTCTTAGCCTCATGAGCAGACTTCTCAATCAATAACGGCTGTAGATGTGGAGTTTCTTCATCAACAGCTAGAATGGCTTCCAGTCCCCTACTTTGTACAACGCTCTCGTTATTCTTTTCACATATCAGCTCTCGAGAAGCTGCTAAATAATTTTTAGCTTTCTGCTGATCTCCGGTTAAGGTAAAAGCATAAGACAATATCCGATAGCAAATGGGCTTAGGGTCTGCTTCAACCATTTTTCGTAGCAGATCAAGGGCGTCTCTCATTTTGCTATTTTTATGCTCAGCGAGATAGCACTGTACTATTAAATAACATACAATATATTTTGCTTCAATTACTAATGGATGATCTTCACTGATTTCATGTTGTAACAGCTCGTCTAGTAATTTCTTCTCATTAATACCAAGATAAACAGATGAAGTATCTCCGTTATCAATAAGCAATTTTCCCTTTAACAACTGTTCTAGTGCTTTTGTATGTAATTTTTGGCGCATCAGTAAAATGCCATAATCTATACGAACATTTACCGTATCCTCTAATTGAATTGCAGAACAAAATGAATTTTCAGCTAAATCGAACTCCCCTGTAATGTGATAAGAGCACCCCAAATTATGAAAAAATTGAGTTTCTTTTGGAAATATTTCGCAAAAAACCTTATAGCGTTTTATGGTTTCGTTAAATTGCTGGTTATCACTAAAACAAGACGCGTATGTGACTAGTAGTTCAATTGTTTTTGGGTGATTTAATCCATAGTTCGCCGTATAAGTTGCTACAGCATTTTCTAAACATTTTTGCTGCTTGTCATAATCTCCAAGCTTTGAATAAGTATAGCTTAAACATTTTAAGACTTCAGCCACACACCAATGGTCATGTTTTTTATAAATATTTATATATATGGCTAATGCAGATTCTAACGTCTTCAAAGCGTTTAAATATTCCCCCAATTTATGATATCCTGCGCCTAAGTTGGTTAAAACCATTGCTACATAATTATTATTTTCACCATAAAAATCTCGTATTGACGGTAACGCTCTTTGAAGTAATGCTACTTTCTTCTTGTCATTATTTAAGTAACCATACTTTATGGCAAGATCGTTCAAAGCTAGAGCAATACGAATATCACTTGGTTTTAGTTTTAGCTCAAGAATCCTCACGCAGGTTTCTTGAAGATTTTTAGCTAATTCGTGCTGATTCAAGCCAGAATACGCGCCTGCCAAGTTGCCAAGTATAAGCGCAAATACAGGATCGTTCTCTCCATAATGCGTCTTTGCAATTTTCAGCGATAATAACAAGTTTTTTCTTCCGCTTTCATAATCTCCTGTCGCAACTTTAGC